>JALTNS010000158.1:0-11813 GCA_027000565.1 Rhizobiaceae bacterium
TCAGGTGCATTTTCGAGAACCCGGCCTGGAACACAAGGAAGACCTGCAATCAGGCTCGCTGGCCGCTGTTATGGGCGGCGTGACTGCGGTATTCGAAATGCCCAACACCAATCCGCTGACCACCAGCGAGGAAGCGCTTGCCGACAAGGTGGCGCGCGCCACCAACCGCATGCATTGCGATTTTGCCTTCTGGGTTGGCGGCACAAGGGAAAATGTCCAAGAGCTTGGTGCGCTAGAGCGCCTGCCCGGTGCCGCCGGGATCAAGGTTTTTATGGGCTCATCCACCGGCAATCTGCTGGTTGAAGACGATGACGGGGTAGAGGCGATTTTATCCAATGTTCGCCGCCGCGCGGCCTTTCATTCTGAAGATGAGTTTCGCTTGCGTGAGCGTGAGCATCTGCGCATTGAGGACGACCCGCGCTCGCATCCGGTATGGCGTGATGAGATTGCCGCGCTTCAATGTACCGAGAGGCTGGTGCGCATTGCCAAAAAATGCGGTGCCCGCATCCATGTGCTGCACATCTCGACGGCGGAAGAAATAACATTTTTACAGGCCCACAAGGATGTGGCGAGCGTTGAGGTCACCCCCCATCACCTGACCCTGACTGCGGATGATTATGACCGGCTTGGCACACTCATTCAGATGAACCCGCCGGTGCGCGACAAACGCCACAAAGAGGGCATCTGGCAGGGGCTTGATCAGGGCATTGTCGATGTGCTGGGTTCAGACCATGCCCCGCACACGAGGCAAGAAAAACAAAAACCCTATCCCGCATCACCCTCCGGCATGACCGGGGTGCAAACCCTGGTGCCAATGATGCTCAACCACGTCAATGCCGGCAAGCTGACGTTGGAGCGTCTGGTTGATCTCACCTCCGCCGGTCCTGCGCGGTTGTTCCAGATTGCCCGTAAGGGCCGCATAGCAGCAGGCTATGATGCGGATTTCACCATTGTTGATCTGGGCCGAAAAGAAACCATCCGCGACGACTGGATTGCCTCGAAATGTGGCTGGACGCCCTATGACGGGGTAGAAGTTACCGGCTGGCCAGTTGGCACCATCATTCGTGGCAAAAAGGTGATGTGGGAAGGCGAGCTGGTTGAAGGTGCCGTCGGGCAGGCCGTGCGGTTTATGGAAGGGTTGTGAGGAAGTACTATAAAATCCCAAATATCTGCTCAGAATGACGTTTATCAATAAATTATCTAGAGCCCGTATTTTTTGTTAATCTGACTAACAAATGCTTCCAATGCTTCGTGACTGCGCATGCCTCTTTGGTCGCGAATATCAATTATGTATGTAATTTCTTCTTGAATTGTATAAATGATTGAGAATGGCGTGTTGGTAACATTCAATTCGCGCACATTGTCAAAATCGTCAAATTTATGCCCGCTATACGGTTGCTCTGATAATTGCAATTTTGCCAGTTTAAGGTGGATTGCTGCATTGTCCTTGCCTTCGGGAAAATTCTCGCTGTAGTAGCGTCTCATCCACCGAAGCCCAAATTCGGAAGTTTCGAGAAAACGCAGTTTCATGGTCACCGAGAACTACGATTCACTTTCCGGTGCCGGAAATGGTGCGTCATCCGGCCCGGTCATCCATTCATCAACAGCGGATTCTGAAATTGAGATTCCCTGATCGGCAAGTTTTAATCCCGTTTGAACCAGCTCATGGGTGAGCTTGCGTTCTTCCACAAAAGCTGAAATCGCCTTATTTGCAATATAAGACGCTGACCTTTCTTCGTATCGGGCAATTTTCTCAAGTTCAGACTTCAGGTTTTGGTCCATCCGGGTGGTAAAAGATGTTGTTGGCATATTTTTGCTCTCCAGTTGTGTGTGTAATTGTAAGACAATGTATTTGACTTGCGCTGAAAGTCAAATCGGCAGGCCGCTTTTGGCCTTCACTTCTTCCATTACCGCATAGGTATGGGTTTCGCGCACGCCGGGCAGCGACAGCAATACATCGGACAAAAATGCCCGATAGGCGGCCATATCACGGACCCGGGTTTTGACAAGATAATCAAACCCGCCCGCCACCATGTGACACTCCATCACCTCGGCAGAGCGGTTGGCCGCGCGGGCAAAGGCTTCAAATACATCACCTGTGGTTCGATCAAGTTTGACCTCAACAAATACAACCAGACCAAAACCCAGTTTTGCTGCATTCAGCCGCGCACCATAACCCTCGATGATACCGTCACGGGTCAGGCGCTTGACCCGTTCCTTGGTTGCGGTCGGTGACAAATGAACCTTCTCGGCAAGTTCGAGATTGGTAATGCGACCGTCAATTTGCAGTATGCGGAGAATTTTCAGGTCCATAGGGTCAATAGCGAATTTCACAGGAAATTCCTCCGATGTGGCATTTATATCTAATAAATTGAATCATATTGGTGATTATAGCTATCACACATCGTATACCATAGACAAAAGAGAAATTGGCGATGAATAGGACAGAGAAACCTGAAATGCTCCCGACATTTAACGCTGAATATGCGCCGGATGACAGCGCGGTGCTCACCCGCCTTTGCCGCAATATTGATCTTACTCAAGAAGCGCGCGCGCGCATTGAGCGGGATGCGAGAATCCTTGTTGAGGGCATTCGCGCCCGCACCGGCAAGATTGGCGGACTTGAGGATTTTTTGCGCGATTATGCGCTCTCTACCCGCGAGGGGTTGGCTTTGATGGTGCTGGCCGAAGCGTTGTTGCGTATTCCGGACCGCGCGACCCAGGAAAAGCTGATTGAAGACAAACTCGGCAGCGGGGACTGGGATGACAAACAAAAGGCCGGCACCTGGTTTGTCTCAATGGCAACCTGGGGGTTGGGGCTTTCGGCGCGCATTGTCCATTCGGGTGATAGTCCGGATTCTATTCTTGGCAGTATTACCAAGCGCTTGGGCATGCCGGCTATTCGCGAGGCAACCAAACAGGCCATGCATCTGATGGGCCATCAGTTTGTGCTCGGAGAAACCATTAAAAAAGCACTCGCCAAGGCAGCAGCGGGTGTCAATGCGGGCTATCGCTATTCTTTCGATATGCTGGGCGAGGGTGCGCGCACCATGGCTGATGCGGATCGCTATTTTGACGCCTATGCCGATGCGATTGTTACCATCGGCAAACGGTCAGGTGAAAAAGATCTGCCGGATCGCATGGGAATTTCGGTCAAACTATCAGCCCTTCACTCGCGCTACGAGGCTGTACAAAAAACCCGTATCATGCATGAACTTGTACCAAAGCTGACTAAACTTGCCCTGATGGCCAAACGCCATGACCTCAATTTCACCGTTGATGCGGAAGAATGTGATCGGCTGGAATTGTCTCTCGATGTGATTAAAGCCGTTTTGGCGGACCCGCGCCTTGCCGGGTGGAATGGTTTTGGATTGGCTGTTCAGGCCTATCAAAAACGTGCATTACCGATAATCGACTGGTTGAATGATCTGGCCGAGACGCTGGACCGCAAATTGATGGTGCGGCTGGTCAAGGGGGCTTATTGGGACAGTGAAATCAAACATGCCCAGGAGCAGGGGGTGGCGGATTTTCCGGTCTATTCCCGCAAACCGGCCACCGATGTTTCCTATCGCGCCTGCGCCAGGCGGCTGCTTGATTATCGGGCACGACTGTTCCCGCAGTTTGCCACCCACAATGCACTCACCGTTGCAACAATTCTGGAAATGGCCGGTGATGCCCGCGGGTTTGAGTTCCAGCGCCTGCATGGCATGGGCGAGGATCTGTATGAAATTATTACCAAAGAACGAAACATTGCCTGCCGGATATATGCACCGGTTGGCGGGCATCGTGATTTGCTTGCCTATCTGGTGCGGCGGCTGTTGGAGAATGGTGCAAATTCCTCATTCGTTGCCAAAGTGGGTGACCCCAATGTGCCGGTTTCGGAGTTGCTCGAACATCCTGAAGACGCAATCGACTATGGCCATGATGCCCGCCACATGGCAATCAAATTGCCCTCTGCCCTGTTTGACGGGCGCAGGAACAGCGCCGGGCTGGAATTTGGTTCAGATCATGAACTGAAAGCACTGCTTGATGGTGTTGCCGCCCGCCACGGCCAGATGATTGATGCAACCTCGCTGATTGGCGGCAAACCATGTGGTGTCAAAACCCACAGGATCATCAGCCCGGTTGATGGGGAAACAATTATCGGCACAGCAAAATTTGCCAGCGCCATGGACATTGATCAGGCGATGGAAATTGCCACCAAGGCCCATACGGCGTGGCAACAAACATCCGTTGCCACCAGGGCTGATGCTCTCGACAACATGGCTGATATTCTTGAACAATATCGCGACCGGATTGTTGCACTGCTTTGTCGTGAAGCGGGGAAAACTTTGAGCGACGGCATTGCCGAAATCCGCGAAGCGGTGGATTTTTGCCGCTATTATGCCAATGACGCGCGTTTGAAATTCACCAGTCCGCAATATTTGTCGGGGCCGACTGGCGAAGAAAACCATTTATATATGCGTGGCCGTGGCACATTCATCTGCATATCGCCGTGGAATTTTCCGCTGGCGATATTCCTTGGCCAGATCAGTGCCGCCCTTGTTTGCGGCAATTGCGTCGTTGCCAAACCGGCGGAGGCAACCAATTTGATTGCCTATCTCGCCGTTTCGCTGTTCCATCAGGCAGGCATCCCAAAAGATGTACTGCAACTGGTGCTCGGCCCGGGCAGTGAAATTGGGTCGGCCCTGCTGGATCATCCGAAGGTGGCAGGTTGCGCCTTTACCGGATCGACGAAAACCGCGCAGATGATCAACCGGCAGCTGGCCGCCAAAGACGGGCCTATTGTACCGTTTATCGCTGAGACTGGTGGCATTAACGCGATGATTGTTGATGCCTCGGCCCTGCCGGAGCAGGTTTGTGACGATGTGATCATGTCGGCCTTCCGTTCTGCCGGTCAGCGTTGTTCCGCATTGCGCCTGCTTTGTTTGCAGGACGATGTGGCCGACCGGATGATTGAAATGATAAAAGGTGCAGCTGAAGAATTGTCGCTCGGCAACCCAACCCTGCCGCAGACAGATTTAGGTCCGGTAATTGATGCAGCCGCGCAAAAGCAGATATTAGCCCACGTGGAGAAAATGAAATCCGGCCACAAGGTATTCCATGCCGGGCGTCAGGCGGCAGATGAGTTGCAAAAGGGCCACTGGGTATTGCCGCATATTATTGAACTGTCATCGGTTGATGAACTCACCAGGGAAGTGTTTGGCCCGGTGCTGCATATTGTTCGATGGAAGGCGGCAGAGCTGGATTTATTGCTCGACCGGATCGATGCCAAAGGATTTGGCCTGACGCTTGGCATTCATTCGCGCATCGATGAATTTACCCGCCATGTCTCAACCCGCCTTGCCCACGGCAATGTCTATATCAACCGCAATATGATCGGTGCAATTGTTGGCAGCCAGCCGTTTGGTGGTTCCGGCCTTTCCGGCACCGGGCCAAAGGCTGGCGGACCAAACTATCTTGCCCGCTTCGTTCAGGAGCAGCACATTTCGGAAAACACCGCCGCTGCCGGTGGCAACGCCTCGCTGCTGGTGCTCGATGACGGGTAAATTGGAGCGCCATATTATTCCCGCGCCCGCTCAATCATGCCAAAAAGATCGCGCGGATCGTCCGGGTCGGCCAGCATGTCGAGTTCAACAAAATGCCCGTTTCGCGGAAGTTGATCACGGATATAGCGCAGGGCTGAAAAATCTTCGGTTGCAAAACCAACACTGTCAAACAGGGTGATCTGATGGTCCGATGACCGGCCCTTGGCCTCGCCGGTAATCACCTGCCAAAGCTCTGTCACGGGGTAATCTTTGTGGAGCTGCTGAATTTCGCCCTCAATGCGGCTTTGCGGTAGATATTCAACAAAAATGTCGGAACGCAGCAGGATGTCTCGGTGCAGTTCCGTCTTGCCCGGACAATCCCCGCCAATCGCATTAATGTGCACTCCGGCGCCGACCATATTGTCGCTGAGGATTGTCGCATATTGTTTATCGGCTGTGCAGGTGGTGATGATATCAGCACCGGCTACTGCCTGTTGCGATGATGTGCATTCGACCACATTCAATCCGCTGGATTGCAGGTTGCGGGCAGCTTTTTGCGTCGCCACCGGATCGATATCAAAGAGGCGGACTGTCTCAATGCCGATGATCTCTTTGAAAGCCAGCGCCTGAAATTCGCATTGCGCACCGTTGCCGATCATCGCCATTGTACGTGCATTTTCGGGTGCCAGATATTTGGCTGCCATGGCCGATGTGGCAGCCGTGCGCAATGCGGTCAACACGGTCATTTCAGACAACAGTACCGGATAGCCATTATCGACCCGCGCCAGCATGCCAAAGGCGGTGACGGTTTGAAATCCGCGCGCCATATTGGCCGGATGACCGTTGACATACTTAAAACCATAGGTTTCGCCATCACTGGTCGGCATCAGTTCGATCACCCCGTCGGGTGAATGGGCCGCCACTCTCGGAGTTTTGTCGAATTGTGGCCAGCGTTTGAAATCGGCTTCGATATAATCGGCGATTTCGGCGATCATTTTCGCAGCGCCAATGGTGTTGACGATGCGCATCATATTGTCGACGCTGACAAACGGCACCATGGCGAGTTTGGAGGCTGTGGGTTTGACCATCATGTTCATTGCAAGAACTCCTTGTCAATAGCTTCGGGTTTTTCGGTCCAGAACCTTGCGGCCAAGCAGGCTGGCGCAAAGGTCGACCATCAGTTTTGCGGTTCGCCCGCGATCATCGAGAAACGGGTTGAGTTCGACCAGATCAAGCGATGTGACAAGGCCGCTGTCGCACAACATTTCCATCACCAGATGCGCTTCGCGAAAAGTTGCACCACCTGGCACAGTGGTGCCGACAGCCGGTGCAATTGTGGGTTCAAGAAAATCCACATCAAGGCTCATATGCAAAGCACCGTTAGCCGCTGAAACGCGTTCGAGAAACTGGCGCAAGGGGGCGGCAAAACCACGCTCATCGAGCGCCCGCATGTCGTGAACTTCGATCGGGTGTTGGGCAAGAAAGGCATTTTCCGCATCATCGACCGAACGGATGCCCATCATGCAGATGTTGTCCGGCTGTACCCGGTGGCGAAGCGGCGGGTAGATGCCGTCAAATCCGTCGAGACCGATAAAATAGGCGACCGGTGTGCCGTGCAGATTGCCGCTGCTGGTCGAATTGAGCGTGTGGATATCCGGGTGGGCGTCGAGCCAAAGCACAAATTGCGGTCGTCCTTGCTCAGCCGCATAACGGCAAACACCCGGTACAGTGCCAATGGAAAGCGAATGATCGCCCCCGAGAAATATCGGCAGATGGGATTTGCGCATGGCATCATAGGCGGCTTCTTCCAGTGCCTTGGCCCAGCCGATGGTATTGCCAAGATGGTGAATGGCATCATTCTGGTGGTTGGAATTGCCGCAGGCTGGCGCCGATACATTGCCGAAATCAACTACCGTATGGCCAAGCTGGCCAAGGGTAGATTCCAGTCCTGCGGTACGAAAGGCGTCTGGCCCCATAATGCAGCCTGCCTGACTTGCTCCTGTTTGAACCGGGGCACCAACCAGTGCGCATGATACGTGTTGCATGATTTTCTCCTTGATCAGTGGAGGAATTATCGCAAAACGAGGTTCGATCAGTCAGGGCGCAAATTGACAATTATGCCAATAATATTTAGCTGTCTGATAAGGTTTTTTGCCATAATGATAAAGGTAATGTCACAATGGACGAACTGTCACCAACAGATCGAAAATTAATTGCCCAATTAAAGCTCGATGCGCGGGCTTCAATCACCACCCTGGCCGGGCGCTTAAATGTCTCGCGCGCGACCGTACAACATCGTCTTGAGCGATTGATCTCGACCGGGGTAATCCGCCGTTTCACCGTTGAGGTGGATGCGATGAAAACCGTTGATACCATTCGCGCGGTGATGCTGGTTGAATTGCAGGGCAATCTTGCCCGCAATGTCACAAGGGTAATGCGGGCGATGCCGGAAATCATTTCGCTTCACACCACCAATGGTGCCTGGGATCTGGTGGCACAGATTGAAACCTCAAGCCTGCCGGAATTTGACCGGGTGCTGCGTAAGGTTCGGGAAATTTCCGGGGTGATGAACAGCGAAACCTGCCTGTTGCTGGATACCGCCAAGGATTGAATTTCAACATGGGGTTTTAACGCTAACGTGATTTGTGCGTGTTCGCTGCCAACCGGTAAATCTAGGGCCGTTGACCTGCTGCAATTTGGCGGCAATCGACCCTGACAATCCACCCCGGGGGCAGTGATGAAGAATATACTTTCAATAATTGTAGCACTGCTGGTACTTGGCGCGCTTCAATGGACCGGTGTTTTTGCCAGACTCAATCTTTCTCATCCGTGGTGGGGGATGAAGGCGACATTAACCGGTGCGGCGATAGGGGCGGCGTTAACTTTGGTCATAATGTGGGCAATCAGCCGTAAACCGGCAACCGCATCCACCTTTGGGATGCTTGCAATTGTGTTGTTGGCTATTAGTGCCGCAGTCACAATTTATGGTGCGACAACTTTCATTAATGCGGAAGAATTTGAACCTCTCGCCGCACAGTTCTGGTTTTTAGGCTACAACAGTTTTGCGGCGATTTTTGTACCGGTTGTCAGTTTGGCCGTGCGCAAAATGCTCATCGGTCGAAACGGTTAATCGCCGGCCACAAAAAACCGCCAGCGGCCTTCCGGGGTAATGCCGACCCGGTAGAAAATATAACCGCCAAAAGAACGCATGTCCTCATAATCACCAGCGGTCAGAATGCGAAACATTTCAACTTTTTGAACCGGTGTCAGCTTGTCCAGTGGCCAGGCGAAAAAATAGGGCCAGACATAGAGCTCGTTGTCAGTACCTGCGTCAAGCCGGACATATCCGGCTTCCAGTACCTCAAGCAGAATCGCCATGATTTCAAGACCGTCTTCATCGCCGGACAGGCTCTTGAAAAATTCAATCGGGTCTCCGTCAATACCGCCAAGCGACAGCATTGTGATGTCCTCACCTGAACCGATCAGCGGCCGTAGCGCTTCGAAATCGCCGGCGCGGGCTGCCGCCATGATCAGTTCTCGCATACGGGCAACAGGAACCGGCAATTTGGAAAAATCGCGTTGGATGGTTGGCAACGGTGTTGTTGGTGCCAATGGTTTGCTGTCTTCATCCGGTGTGGCGGTTTTTTCCCCCTGATTTTCAATTGCGGGGATCTGGTCTTCCACAGGCGGCGCAATTTCAAGTGATTCCGGCAGCTGAATAGACGGGGGCCGGTCATCAGCCACACCAGGTTTTTTGTTTATAGTGCCATCGGGCAAGACGTTTTCCGGGTTGGGCTGATCCGGCGTGGCGGCATCGGCTGAACCCGGAATCAATCCGTTGATCACCAGCAAACCCAACACGGGTAGCAGTTTTGTGCTCCATTTACGCTTCTTGTCGATTTCAACGCTCTCCATGGTCAAAACAATGCCCAACCTCGTTTCAGATCGAGTTCTAGAGCAAAACCACGGCTGTGAGAAGATGTTTCCGTAGGGTCACTGGTAATTCATCCGCCAAATTCGATTCCACTGGATAAGTCTGGAGGCGGTTACAGGGCTATTGAATGACCCGGTCAATCAGAAAATCACCATTTTCGACCTGTTCGGGCAGCCGGTTTACAATTGCGTAAACGCTGGTTTCGCCCTGATTGCGGGTGAGTTCTGAAAGTGCCGTATAAAGCGCCGATTCAGCCAGTATGCCCGGTTCAATGCCCTCTGCAAGTGCTGCAAACCACGCATCGCGGAAGAACTCCACCGCTACGCGTTTTTTCTCTTCGATGATCATTTCATCGAGAACAACTTCACTGGTTTCAATCATGGATAAGCTTGTCCCGCAATGCTGCATTGCACTATCAGGTTTCTTACCGCACTGAGGTGCGATGCGCCAGCAAGTATTAAAGAAAAGGTTAACGCTGGCGGTTGAAATTACAGGCCTAGCGACCGTAGCGTGTGGTTATCTGGCTTGTTAGCCTAACCCCTTCTTTCATATAACGATCTACGGCCACCAATGCGGTTGGCGTGCACTTTTGATAGGTCCGGTTAAACGAACCATAGCCGCGATTGAAGCGGGCAATCATTTGCGACTTACGGGCCGGGCGCGGTTGTTCGGCAGTGATCAATGCGGCCATTTTATCCCGCCACATCTGCCCTTCATCGGCATTGCACAATTCACGCAGATAGTGGATTGAACCAAGCACTTCGGCCAGCCGCATGAGTTTGTCATCATAGGGCGCAATCAGCGCGGATTTTGTGCTATCGGCACCCGGATTGGCGTCGGTACCGGCTTTTTGCGTGGCTGACTGGGCCAAAGCGCCACCAGTCCACGCCATTAACAGCGAAGTTGCGAATACAAATGCGGGTAAGTTCTTGACCATGATGCATGTTTAGAGCAGGTCTGATAAATTACCAATACTGAATTTCATGTCCGCTGCTATTGATTAATCGTAATGCCCGGATAAAACGCATTGGCAACAAAAGCGAAAGTGATGTCGTAGACCATTTCTTCTTCGCCTTTTGAGGTTTTGCGCACCACGCTAACGGTCCCGACGTCTGTAGACTGGCCGATATTGGCGCCGTTAAGTGCCGAGGCTCTGCCTTTTTCCCATGAAAGCACCATATCGCCCTGGATAATCGGCCCCCTTTCGCGCACTGCCTGCAGCGAAATCACATAGGGTGTTTCATCTGCCGAAGGACGTACCAGCACAACCCGTTTCATCGGCGAGATACCCTTGGGCATCTGGCCGCGATAGAGAAACGGAACCGGTGAGATATCATAATTGACATAGGGGTTTCGGCCATAGGAGCGCATGCCCGGATCATTGGGCACAAGCACCTTGCCGTTTGGTTCGCGTTTTTTGTATTGCGCCCATGATTCAAGCCTTGCCGGCAAATATCTCAGTTCGGTTCCGGTATATTTGCCCGCAACCGCGGTGCCGGTAAATTGCATCCACCAGCTTTGGGTGGCCCGGTCATACATCACCAGATTGGATTTGCGCAATTTGCCGGTTGTGCCAAAATCGAGGCGTTTGCCATCGACCATGGCATCAAACACGATTGCCGAATTGCATAACGGGCAATAGGTGATCACAACCGGCTTGCCGCCAACCACATCATTGGCAATTTCGTGCCAGATCAGTACCCGCAACGGATAAGCGCGGGCATCGCCGTTGATCTTAAGCGAGATTACCGGGTCGCGCTCGGTCAATTGTTTTTCATCGGCAGCATTGATAAATATCGGATTGTCGAGTGCGGGAATGCCGTCTTTTGGCGGTCCACCGGACATAATCTCGCTATAGTCGATGGAGGTTTTCGAGAAGTCTGTTGTCCATCCTTCACGTTCCCAGAATTTGGGTTGGGCAAGGGCTGCGGAGACTAAGGCAAGGCTCAACAATATTGCTGTTACACTTCGTGCAGCAAAGGCAGTGACAAGATTTTGCATGGTGATATCCTTTATTTGCTGAAATTTGCCGCAGTCGCCGGTAACATGCCAATAACGAACCGGTGAAGTGATGATAACCGCGGCACCGCTGTTGAAACTTATTGTCGCGCTATGCTTGAATTTGACAGCCAAAAACGCCAAGTGACAGGGCAGGTGCTGTGCAGAAATATGCCACATTAAATTCGCTAAACGACGAGGGCAGGGGAAGGCCAAAGTTTGACCAAATTCTATCAGAAGTTTCTTCCAGAAAAATTCACCAACAAGGGCGTCACCATTCCGGTGGTGCGGCTTTCCGGGATGATTGCCAGCGGTGGCAGCGCGCTTCGCCAGTACCTTTCCCTGGCCTCTTG
>JALTNS010000158.1:11823-21473 GCA_027000565.1 Rhizobiaceae bacterium
CTCTTGCTCCAGAATTCTCGACAAGGCATTTTCCGATAAAAAAGCGCCTGCAGTGGCAATTTTGATCAATTCTCCTGGCGGTTCGCCGGTTCAGTCGCGTTTGATTCATCAGCGCATTCGCCAACTGGCCGAAGAAAAAGAAAAGAAAGTTCACGTCTTTGTTGAAGATGTGGCCGCATCCGGCGGTTATCTGATTGCCGTTGCCGGTGATGACATTACGGTTGATCCGTCGTCGATTGTCGGTTCTATCGGTGTTGTTTCTGCCAGTTTCGGCTTTCCGAAATTGCTTGAAAAGCTCGGCGTTGAACGCCGGGTTTATACGGCCGGGCAAAACAAGGCGACGCTTGATCCGTTCAAACCGGAAAAAGAAAGCGACATAGCGCATCTGAAATCGCTGCAGCTGGAAATCCATCAGGTGTTTATTGATATCGTTAAACAGGGGCGCGGTGACAGGTTAAGCGATGATGACGATCTGTTCACCGGCATGTTCTGGGCCGGGCAAAAGGGCGTGGAACTGGGGCTTGTTGATGCCATTGGCGACATGCGCTCAACCCTTAAAGAGCGTTATGGCAAGGAGACAAAACTGAAACTGATCGAGGCCAAAAAAGGCCTGTTCGGGCGCAGGCAACCAGGAATTTCCAGCAGTTTGATCAATGCTGATATGGCGCTGGATTTAACCAGCGGCGCATTCAGCGCACTGGAAGAACGGGCACTTTGGTCGCGCTACGGGCTATAGGGTTTTATCAGAATACCGGCATGAATTATTTTGGGAGAGCACCATGGTGCAATTGATATTTTACGGCGTGGTCGGAATCGCCGGCTGGTACGCCTACAAGGCTTTCAAAAAGGAAATGAACAAGGTGTCGGAAAAAGTCCGCGAGGCTGAGGACAAGCAGGC
Organism: Rhizobiaceae bacterium; assembly: GCA_027000565.1. Taxonomy (GTDB): domain Bacteria; phylum Pseudomonadota; class Alphaproteobacteria; order Rhizobiales; family Rhizobiaceae; genus SZUA-100. The sequence goes on from JALTNS010000158.1 coordinate 12,722, forward strand.
CGAAGTAAAAGAGGTTGGCGAACTGGAACAGGACCCGAAAACCGGGGTTTATAAGGTGAAAAAGGATTGAGGTTGGTGTTGGTGAGGATGTCGGGTTGAAGGATTGAAACAAAATTGACTATTCTGTTTCAAATATCTGGTTTTTAACGCCTTTTCGGCTGCTCCCAGTTTGTATTATCCATGTTTCTGAAACAATTCTGTTCATATCTGCTTCACCTGAACCCCATCGCACTTCAAATTCTCAAATCTAGCCCAACTCCGCCAATGCTCCCGCTTTCACCACTTCAATTCGTCCCCGGTGCAGCACCACATATCCTTTGCGCTCAAATTCTTTCAGCAGTCGTGAAATCACCTCGCGGGCGGACCCCAGTTCGGTGGCGATGTGCTGGTGGGTTTGTTTGATGGCGCCTGAACCATCGCGATTTTGCAGCAGAAATTTGGCCAGTCGCACATCAACCCGTTGCAACAGCATGTCTTCGACAAATACCATGAATTCGGCAAAACGGGCACCATAGGAACCGAGAATAAACTGGCGGAAAACCGGGCACCTGCCAATAAGAGTGAGAAATTCGGCCTTGCCCAGAACAACCGCATCAACAGCGGTTTCGGTAATGCCATAGGCGCTGTAACTGGTATCGGATGAAAGGCACGCGGTGGTCATCAAACAGGTCTGGCCCGGTTCGACCCGGTACAGGATAACCTCGCGCCCGGTATCCGACACCACTTCCACCCGCGCGGTTCCACTCATCACGATAAAGGCTTGTTTACAGGAATCGCCGGGCGAGAACAGGTTGGCATTTTTGGGCAGGGTAATCGGTTGGACCAGTTGTGCCAACCGCTCAAAAGCATCATCTGGATATTCAGGCAAAACGGTGCGAAGTTGTTCCAGATACTTTTTCATGGTCCGATATTCGCTTTTGCTGAATGTGTTTGCAAGAACTGTTGCATGTCGGGGAGGCTATCACAATCGCCGATCGCCATTGTGACAAAACTGGCTGAATTATTTGCAATTGACCGCATTCAGTGACACGCTGAGATCACAGCCTGTGGGGCGAGTCTTGCTTGCCACCTGAAAGCCGGAATCAGCGGCTGATACAGGCATATCAAAAGACCGGTTCACACCAGGTTTGGCCAAACCGGTACAAAATTCGGGAGAAACCAAATGACCAGTAAATTCGATAAAGACACCCCCCTTTCGCATTTTACCAATTCGGTATTGTCACGCCGCTCGTTTGTGGCCGGTGCCGCCGCCGCCTCCTCACTGGTGATGTTGCACCCCTATTCGGTGATGGCGGCGGAAAATACCGCGCATTTGCGGATTATGGAAACCACCGATCTGCACGTGCATGTCTATCCGTATGATTATTATCGCGACCGGAAAAGTGATGCGGTTGGTCTTGCCCGCACGGCTTCGCTGTTTAAACAAATTCGTGACGAATCAACCAATTCGATGTTGATCGACAATGGTGACTTTTTGCAGGGCAATCCGATGGGCGACTACATTGCCTATGAACGCGGCATGAAAGAGGGTGACATGCACCCGATTATCACCGCCATGAACACCCTTGGATTTGAGGGTTCCACCTTTGGCAATCACGAGTTCAACTATGGCCTCGATTTTCTGATGAAATCGATTGCCGGGGCCAATTTTCCAATTGTTTCGGCCAATGTCGCGAAGGGAACACTGGGGGCCAACCCGCGCGCTGATACCATGCTGGTGAAGCCCTATGTGATTATCGACAAAAAGATCAAGGATGGTGCCGGCAATGATCATACGGTCAAGGTCGGGCTGATTGGTTTTGTGCCGCCACAAATCATGAACTGGGACAAGCGCTTTCTTGAGGGCAATGTGAATACCCGTGACATCGTTGAGGCGGCAAAGGGCTGGGTGCCTGAAATGAAAGAAAAAGGGGCTGATATCATCATCGCGCTCAGCCATTCCGGTATCGGCTCAGCCCAGCACAGTGATGGTATGGAAAACGCCTCTGTTCCACTGGCAGGCGTCGATGGCATTGATGCCTTGCTGACTGGCCACAGCCATCTGGTTTTCCCGGGCAAGAAATTTAAGGATTTTGCCGCGGTCGACAGCGAAAAAGGCACCATTCATGGCAAACCTGCAGCCATGGGCGGGTTCTGGGGTTCGCATATGGGTCTGATTGATTTGATGCTCGAAAAAGACGGATCGTCCTGGCGCATTGCAAGCTTCGCCACCGAAGCACGCTCCATCTACAAACGTGACGGGCGCAAGAAGATTCCGGTGGTGGAATCGGTCCAGTCGGTTCTCGACAGTGTGAAACCCGAACATGAGGCAACATTGGCCTATGTTCGCCGTTCGGTCGGCAAAACATCGGCACCGCTGCAATCCTATTTTGCGCTTGTGGCTGACGATCCATCGGTGCAAATCGTTTCCAAGGCACAGACCTGGTATATCAATGACATGATGAAGGGCACCAAGTGGGAGGGCATACCAATATTATCGGCTGCCGCTCCATTCAAGGCCGGTGGCCGTGGTGGACCTGAATATTATACCGATGTCTCAAAAGGCGATGTGGCAATCAAAAATGTGTCTGATCTCTACCTCTATCCCAACACGGTGCGCGCGGTGCTGGTCACCGGCGCGCAGGTCAAGGACTGGCTGGAGCGCTCGGCAGGTATGTTCAACCAGATTGAAGCAGGTAAGGCCGATCAGGTGTTGCTCAACTCGAAGTTCCCGAGTTACAATTTTGATGTCATGGACGGGGTCACCTATCAGATCGACCTCACCCAGCCATCTAAATTCGATGTCAAGGGAGCGGTTATCAATCCGGATGCCAACCGGATTGTTAACCTGCAATTCAAAGGCAAGCCGATTGATCCCAATGCAAAATTTGTCGTTGCCACCAACAATTACCGCGCATCAGGTGGCGGCAAGTTCCCCGGCACCGGCGATACGATCATCTTTGTTGCACCCGATACCAATCGCGATGTGATCGTGCGCTATATTGTTGATCAGGGCACGATCAATCCATCTGCCGATGGTAACTGGAAATTTGCCCCGGCCAACGGTGCGACCGTGTTGTTTGATACCGGGCCGAAGGGCAAGGATTACATTGGTGATGTTAAAGGTGTGAATATAGAACCGGCGGGCGATGGCCCGGACGGTTTTGCCCGCTATCGCATCAAACTTTAAGCACCCGATACTGGCGAATTTCGGGTGGTGTTTGCGCACTGCCCGAATAATCTGGAGCTTCACCATGCTGGACAAGCCTGCACATACTTCAATACAGCAGGATCGAATGGACCTTGCCGCAGCCCTGCGACTTGCCGAACATTTCGATCTTCACGAGGGCATTTGCAATCATTTTTCGGTTCAGTGTGACGGGCCAGAAGAACGCTATTTAATCAATGCGTATGGTATACACTGGTCAGAAATCACAGCGGATAATTTGCTGTTGATTGATGGTAATGGCCAAGTGCTTGAAGGTGACGGCAATGTCGAGGCTTCGGCACGTAACATCCACATTGCCAGCCACCGCGCCAATCCCCGCCACAAGGCGATCATGCACACCCACATGCCCTATGCAACGGCGCTCACCATGCTGCAAGGCGGGCGATTGCTGAATGCACACCAGACCGCCTGCCGCTATTATGGCCGCATCGGTTATGATGACAGTTTTGGCGGTTTGGCTGTGACCACAGATGAAGGCGAGCGTATTGCCAGCGCCAACAAAGCCAATCAAGACATCGATGTGATGTTTCTGGCCAATCACGGGGTTGTGGTATCCGCTTCCAGCGTCGCCCTTGCGTTCGATGATCTCTACTATCTTGAACGCGCCAGCCGCCAGCAGGTGCTGGCAATGTCGACCGGCCAGGAATTGCAGATTATCCCTGATGATGTGGTAAGCCGGACCCACCAACAATTTGCCCGCGATGCAGAACATTTTGCACAAATGCATTTTGCTGCGCTCAAACGGGTGATTGGGCTGGCCTCCTGAATATGAACGTCGAATTCGAAGTTACTGCAATGATGACAAACTCTTCAAATCCACCACACCAGGGTGAGGTTCCGCAAATAAGTCATAATGATAATTTATCGATAAAACGTTGACATTGTCTCGATTTACTGGAACCATACATCCAACGCGGTTACAAAATCGCAGGGGAGGATGTTTCGGGTGAGCAAAAAGCTGGCCAGCAACAATAAAATAGCCATAATCGGTGCCGGCATTGTTGGTGTATCAACGGCAATCTGGTTGCAACGCGATGGCTTTGATGTGGTTTTGCTGGATCGCGAGGGTCCGGCTGCGGGTACATCTTTCGGCAATGGTGGTGTGCTCGCCTCTTCGGCAATAGTCCCCGTCAATGCTCCCGGCCTTTCCACAAGTGCGCCGGCAATGATTTTCAACCCGAATAGTCCGTTGTTTATCCGGTGGTCATATTTACCAAAAATGCTACCCTGGTTCATGCAGTTTTTGCGCAGGGCTAATGTCACCGATGCCGGCAATGCCGCAAAAGCATTAGCCGCAATTCTCTATGACAGCCTTGAGCAGCATCAAGCACTTGCTGAAGGAACAGGTGCTGAACGCTGGCTCAAGGCGTCGGATTATTTGTTTGTATATAAAGACCGCACCGGTTTTGAAAAAGAAAAATACAGCTGGTCGTTGCGCAAGGATTTGGGTTTTGAGTGGGATGAGCTGGAGGGTGAAACAGTTGATCAACATGAGCCGATGTTTCAGGGCACCCGCAAATTTGCAATTCGGCTCAAGAACCACGGGCACATCACCGATCCGGGGCAATATGTAAAAACACTGGCCTCTCATTTTACCGAAAATGGCGGCGAACTGGTTTTGGCTGAAGCAGAAGATTTTGTGCTGGAAAACAACAGGCTCAAAGGCATCAAGACCAGCGACGGCATGCTAGAATGCGATAAAGTGGTCATATCAGCGGGCGTGTGGTCAAAAACGCTGGCTGCAAAACTGGGCCTCAAAGTGACGATGGAATCCGAGCGCGGCTACCACATTGAATTGTTCAACCCCTCAATAATGCCGCGCTCTCCTATGATGCTTGTTTCCGGTAAATTCGTTATCACGCCGATGGAAGGGCGCATCCGCTGCGCCGGTATTGTCGAGTTTGGCGGGCTTGATTTGCCTGCCAGCCGGGCACCTTTCGAATTGCTCAAGCGACAAATTCACGAAACAATCCCCGGATTAACATATGACCATGTGGAGGAGTGGATGGGGCACCGGCCAACCCCGTCTGATTCAATACCACTGATCGGTTCAATTCCGAAGGTATCGGGCGCCTATGCCGCTTTCGGCCATCATCATATTGGCCTGACCGCCGGTCCTAAAACCGGGCGGATGATTGCTGACATGATCGTCGGCAGGAAAAGCAACATTGACCTCGCACCATACAAGGTTTCACGGTTCACTCATTGACTGAGTGCTTGGTCTGAACATTCTGCTGCCGGGATGGAAAGACTTGTATGATTAATGGCAGAGGGAGACAAGACATGAAAATACTAAAAATTGCGGGTCTCGCAACCGCGTTGATTGCGGGTATTTCGATGCAGGTTCAGGCGCAGTCCTGGGACATGCCAACACCTTATCCGGACAAGACCTTTCACACTGTGAATATAATGCAGTTTGCAAAAGATGTGGAAGCTGCCACCAGTGGCTCGATGAAAATCAAGGTTCATTCTGGTGCATCTTTGTTCAAACATGCTGAAATCAGTAAAGCGGTTCGCGGTGGACAAGTGCCAATAGGTGAGTTCTTCATGGGGCTTCTGGCCAATGAAAATCCGGCTTTTGGCACAGATACCCTGCCATTCCTGGCAACGAATTATGGTGACGCAGAAAAGTTGTGGGCGGCGCAGAAGCCCGCAGTACAGGCGTTGTTTGACAAGCAGGGACTGCAAATTCTTTTTTCTGTTCCATGGCCACCACAGGGACTTTACACCAAAAAGGAAATCAAGTCTGTTGACGATCTCAAGGGACTGAAATTCCGTACTTACAATGCAACGCTTGAGACCTTCGCCAAAATGGCGGGTGCCGCCCCAACACAAGTTGCGGTTCCTGATATTTCACAGGCGTTTTCCACCGGGCGGGTCGAAGCGATGATTACGTCTCCTTCAACCGGCGCCAATTCGAAAGCCTGGGATTTCCTCAGCCACTATACTGACATTCAGGCATGGATTCCCAAAAACGTTGTGGTTGTTAACAAAAAGGCATTCCGCAAGCTTGATGCGGCAACCCAGGCAGCAGTCTTGAAAGCTGCCGGTGAAGCTGAAAAACGCGGATGGGAAATGAGCCGGGCTGAAACTGCCGCCAAGGTCAAGATACTCAAAGACAACGGCATTACCGTTGTCCAGCCATCCGATGAATTGATGAATGGTCTGCGGGCAATTGGTGCAACCATGCTCAAGGACTGGAAAGCTGCAGCTGGTGCTGAAGGCGCCGCAATTTTGCAAGCCTATTCAAAATAACAGCAAGGCCGGATGGCGTGAAATACGCCATCCGGTGATCAATTCGAATATTGGGGAGGGTATATTGCGCAAGTTCCTGAATGGATTGTACCGGTTTAGCCTCTATGCGGCGGCCGGGTTTATTGTTGCCATTGTTGCCATCGTCATGGCCCAGGTTCTGCTCAATCTTGCCGACCGTATCGCTGGTTTTCTGTTTGGCAACGCAATCGGCATGACCGTTCCGTCCTATGCCGATTTCACCGGATTTTTTCTTGCCGCTGCCTCATTTTTGGCTTTGGCCGGCACTTTGCGTGAAGGGGGGCATATCCGTGTAACCCTGTTGATCGGTGTTTTTTCCAGGCCTGTTCAGCGGTGGTTCGATATTTTTGCGGTGGCGGTGGCTTTGGCGATCACCTGCTATGCAACCTGGTACACAATCGCACTGGTGTATGATTCCTGGTCTTACAATGATCTTTCCCCTGGGATGGTGCCGGTTCCTATCTGGATTCCCCAGTCGTCAATCGCACTTGGCCTGTTGATTTTGGTGATCGCGCTGCTCGATGACCTTGTTTGTCAAATGCGTGGTGCGGCGGCTTCATGGCAAGGCAAGGGTGAAAACCTGCTTGAAAGCGCAGAGGTGGAATAATGTCCGAGCTGGCGCTTGTATTTTTCCTGCTTGTTGTTCTTCTGGTTCTGCTTGGCGCCGGTATCTGGGTGGCATTTTCACTCATGGCAGTGGGTATGGTCGGTATGGCGCTGTTTACGGAAGCCCCTTTGGGCGATGTGTTGGCAACCACAATTTGGGGTCATTCAAATTCCTGGGCCTTGGCGGCCTTGCCATTATTTATCTGGATGGGGGAAATACTATTTCGATCCAAATTGTCTGAAGACATGTTCGTTGGTCTTTCGCCCTGGATGAACCGGTTGCCGGGCCGGTTATTGCACGTAAATATTTTTGGCTGCGGTGTTTTTGCTGCGGTGTCCGGTTCTTCTGCCGCAACTGCAGCAACAATCGGCAAACTTTCGATTCCCGAGCTCTCAAAGCGCGGTTACCCCGAGCAGATGATGATCGGCACTCTCGCCGGTTCGGCGACCCTTGGGTTGTTGATCCCGCCATCGATTATTCTGATTGTTTACGGCGTCGCCACAGAACAGTCGATAGCACGGTTGTTTGTGGCGGGCGTTTTGCCGGGTATTCTGCTGGTTGTATTATTCGTTGGTTACGTGATGATCTGGTCGCTGCTCAACCGCGAAAAGCTTCCCGTTGAAAATGAGTATTTCACTTTCCGCGAAAAGTTGCACCGGTCTCGGCGTTTGATACCGGTAATCCTGCTTATTGTCGGAGTAATCGGTTCAATCTACGCTGGCATCGCATCTCCAACCGATGCGGCAGCGGTAGGTGTTGTGCTGGCGCTGGTACTTTCATGGCAATCAAATTCACTCAACCGCGAGACTTTCATCGCCGGATTGCTTGGAGCTACGAAGACGTCCTGCATGATTGCGTTCATATTGGCGGGTGCTGCATTCTTGACGATATCCATGGGATTTACCGGCATTCCCAAATTGCTTGCCCTGTGGATCGGCTCACTTGGTTTGTCGACCTATGAATTGCTGGCTGCATTGACGATATTTTTTGTTATTCTCGGTTGTTTTCTTGACGGGATATCCGTCGTGGTGCTGACCACATCGGTGGTTATGCCGATGGTTCAACAAGCCGGTATCGATCCCTTGTGGTTCGGAATATTCATTGTCATCGTTGTCGAGATGTCACAAATCACCCCGCCGGTCGGGTTCAATCTGTTTGTTCTGCAGGCTCTGACCGGACGCAATATTCTGGTGATAGCGAAAGCTGCTCTTCCCTTCTTTCTCTTAATGTTTGTAGCCCTTGCCGCGATTGTCGTATTTCCGGAAATCGTCACATGGATTCCCAACAACATGTGAAGGGGCGCTGTGAGAATTCTTTTTGCCGGATTACAGTTCTGCACCCGCCACGGACGCTGGATTCTGGTTGCCAGTTTGCTCGTCGGGCTGGCAAGTCCGGCTCTTGCCGGCTGGGTCAAACCGCATATAGATATTCTGATTGCGCTGCTGCTTTTCACCGCCTGTTTGCGGATTGGGCCAAAAGCAATGTTGGGGGTGGCAGGCGACATACGCACAAGCCTGGCAATCATTGTTTTGCTTCAGGTGTTATTGCCGATATCGGTGGCAATATTGGTAGTGATGATCAACATAGACACGCCACTCGTTATCGCTCTGATTTTGCTGACATCGGCCCCATCGCTTTCCGGCAGTCCTCATCTGGTGATGTTG
>JALTNS010000159.1:0-15554 GCA_027000565.1 Rhizobiaceae bacterium
CAATTACGGTGGTGGCCAACAAAGCGGCGGCATGGGCGGCGGCGGTGGCGCACCGGCAGGTGGCCCCGGCAATGATATGGATGACGATATTCCGTTCTAGAAATTTTTTTAATCTCAAGTCCTGAATTCGAAATTCAATTCGTTTCCAACTGGTTAACGTGCTTGTAACAATTTGATTGTATAAGCGGATAACCTGTTTGTGGAATTTGTCCGGAATTTGGGCGATTTTCTGCCGAAATTGTATAGAGTAGTCGGCATGAGATTTGAATTGTTGCTCCCGCTTAGGCGGAATATAGCTGAATCCAGAAGGGTTGCTTGGCCATCCCTGCGTTGGTGTGTGAATTTGGGCATCCTGCTTACCGCAGGTTTTTCGCTGTCGTCTTGCGGCAGTTCGCCTGACCGTTATTCATCCGGCTCTCACATTAACAACAAAACCAAGTTCTCTTCCAAAGCCTATGGCGTGGCTGCCAGCCCGCGTGTCACCACATCCAGAAAAATCAGACGCGGGGGTGGCCGGGCGCAAATTGGCAAACCATACAAAATACGTGGAAAATGGTATCGACCAAGAGAGCAGCCGGGTTACAACAAAATTGGCCGCGCTTCGTGGTACGGTCCCAATTTTCATGGTCGGTTGACCGCCAATGGCGAAATCTATGATCAATATGCCCTTTCTGCGGCCCATCCGACATTTCCGTTGCCAAGCTATGCACGGGTAACCAATTTAGCCAATGGAAATTCTGTGGTGGTACGGGTAAACGACCGCGGGCCTTATGCCAGTGGTCGAATAATCGACATGTCGTCGAGAGCTGCCGATTTGCTCGATTATAAACGTGACGGCACTGCCCGGGTGAGAGTTCAATATCTGGGCAAAGCAAGACTGGATGGCCGTGATCAAAGATTCCTGGCTGCTTCCTACAAGCCAGGCAAGGGGTATCGCCGCGGAATTCCAGGAATATTGCCAGGTGCAACGCCCAATGCAGTGCCCAATGTACTGATTGCCGCGAGGCGCCCGAAAACCGGTGTTGGTAACACTCCTGTATTGTCATTTGTAAAGGCTCCATTACCCAAAGAGCGACCGTTATTTACCGGAGGCATTCCGCTTAATATTCAGGCTTTTGCCCGACCGCTGCCAAATCCTTCAAATATTCAGCGCAGTTTCACTTCAACCAGCGCATGGCAGCAAACAAAACCCGCAAACAAGCTGGAACCCCTGGGCCGTGAAAGATTGCGGCGTATCAAAAACAGCTTTGTTCGCTCTTCTTATGTGGTGGGGCAAAGGATCAGCATTGCCCACGAGGCCGCGCAGGCCGCGATAAACATTCTGGATAAATCCAATGTGACGGGGCAATGGAAATATACGAGTTCTGCTGCAATAATCCATCCAATAAACAGCGAACCAAATAGCGAAAAATAAAGCAAATTGTTGTGATTTACATACTGATCATCACAGTTGAATTTTACCCATCGTCATTGTATCGATAGGCAACCATAAAACAAATGAGCGTGTGAAATATGAGATTGGCCAGCAGTTATCGTATTTTTCAACAGTTTTTGCCTGCGATGGTTTTTGTTGTTGTTGTGTTTCTGGTTGTCTCGGCCCAGGCGCAATTGTTTGAAACCAAGGCCAAACAAGCCTTTTTTATGGATTCAGAAAGCGGTTCCGTCCTCTTTCAAAAAAATGCCGATGAATTGTTTCCGCCGGCCTCACTTGCCAAATTGATGACCATGGAAGTTGTTTTTAATGCGCTTTCGACCGGGGAACTATCACTTGATGATACATTTACCATCAGTGAGAACGCCTGGCGCAAGGGTGGCAGCAATTCCGGCGGCTCGACCATGTTTGCCAAACTTAATTCGGAAGTACGTCTCGAGGACCTAATTCGTGGCGTGGTCATTCAATCGGCCAATGATGCCTGTATCGCAATTGCCGAGGGCATGGCGGGTTCCGAGCGCGCGTTTGCCGGATTGATGAATGAAAGGGCCCGGGCCATCGGTTTGACCAAGTCGGTGTTTCGAAATTCTACCGGACTGCCCGATCCGGAACAAAAGGTTACGGCCCGAGAGCTGGCTTTTTTGGCTCGTCATATCCAGAAGACCTACCCGCAATATTACGGATATTATTCCGAGCCTGAATTCAAGTGGAACAAGATCAAGCAGCGCAATCGAAATCCTTTGCTATCTGCCAATCTTGGAGCCGATGGCATGAAAACCGGATATACAGATGATTCCGGCTATGGAATTGTTGGTTCTGCAGTCCAAAATAACCAGCGTTTAATTCTCGTGCTCAGCGGTATGGAAAGCAAAAAACAGCGGCGTGAAGAATCGCGAAAAATGATGCAGTGGGGGTTTCGCGCATTCAAGCCTATTGATCTCTTTGCACAAGATGAAATTGTCGGTGAGGCCCGCCTTTATGGTGGTGCCAAATCTGGCGTAGCACTGAAAGCCAAAGGGCCTTTGAAGATTTTTGTGCCTGTGGGTAACCGGGACCGGTTGAGGGCACGGATTATTTATCGCGGGCCTGTGCCTGCCCCGATAGAAGAAGGCGCACTTGTCGCCAAATTACAAGTGGAAATTGGTGGTGTATTGAGCCAGGAAACCCCACTTTACGCAGCCGAATCAGTTGGCACCGGTACGATCAGCCAGCGTGCCCTTGATGCGTTGGGCGAATTGTTGCTCGGCTGGCTGTAGGACATCTGTCTTGCCAGAAAAATATACCAAAACTTCCCCCAAAACTCGCGGAAAATTTATCACGTTTGAAGGTGGTGAGGGGGCTGGCAAATCAACCCAGATAAAACTGCTTGCCAAACAACTTGTAAGTCTCGACCTGCCGGTGTTGGTGACCCGTGAACCGGGAGGGTCACCAGGAGCGGAGGCGGTTCGACACGTTTTGTTGTCAGGGGCAGCTGAATCGTTTGGCACTGATATGGAAGCAATTTTATTTGCCGCAGCCAGAAGCGACCACGTTGAGCAGGTGATCAAACCTGCGTTAAACAGTGGCGTGAACGTACTGTGCGATCGTTATTTCGATTCTTCACGGGTTTATCAGGGTGTTACCGGCAATGTGGATGAAGAAATGATGGCCAGTCTGGTCAATGTTGCCTGTGAAGATGCTTGGCCGGATTTGACCATTATTCTCGATCTGCCGCCGGAAGAGGGATTGCGCCGGGCCAATGTTCGCAGGGGTGACGATGTTGCAGATCGTTATGAAAAAGAGGATTTGGAAAAACAGACTTTGCGACGGGAGGCTTTTTTGAAAATTGCCCGTGATGAACCAGAGCGCTGCGTGGTTGTTGATGGCGCGCGAGCAGAGACGGAAATTGCCGCAGACATCTGGAATATAGTCAAGGACCGGTTTGGTTTTGAAACAAGCAGCCTGCCAGAAGATCAATCCACAGTGGTGTCATTGCGATCATGAGTACCCAGAATGAGCGACTGATATATGATCGTATTGAGGGTGTGCCGGACCCATCCCAAACGCTGCAACTGTTTGGTCACGGCCATGGCGAAACGGAACTGGCAAAAGCATTTTCTTCCGGTCGCATGCACCATGCATGGCTGTTCAATGGGCCCAAGGGAATTGGCAAGGCAACACTCGCCTACCGGTTTGCCAATCACATAATTCACAGTTCGGCCATGGGCAATGCACCAGCTGAAATGTACCAGCCGAATAAAAATGACGGTGATTATCTGCAACTGGCTTCGGGCGCGCACCCTAACCTTATTCACCTGGTCCGCCCCTGGGACAATAAAAGCAAGACGTTCAAATCCACTTTGAGTGTTGATGAAATAAGGCGTACCCAAGCATTTTTCGGACTGACGGCAGCCGGAGGCGGCTGGCGCATTGCAATTGTTGACCCGGCCGATGATATGAATGCCAGCGCGGCTAATGCGTTGTTGAAAATTTTAGAGGAACCGCCGGATAAATCGCTGTTTTTGCTGATCTGCAACAACCCTGGAAGGCTGTTACCAACCATCCGGTCAAGATGTCGCGAAATTTCATTGCGACCTTTGGGCAAGGACGATCTTTCTGCGGCTTTGACCAACCTGTACGGTACCGGCAATCTGTTCGAGGCAGATGTTCCAGTGATTGCAGAGCTGGCAGAAGGCTCGGTGCGCAAGGCCATTCAGTTAATTGACAGTGACGGATTAAAAAACTACCGGGCTTTTCTTGAACTCGTTTCTCCGCCTGCTGGTAAGCCGGCAAACTGGCCAGCCATTCATGCACTTGGTGAAAGCCTGTCGTTAAAATCGCGATCCGACAATTATCTCCTGTTCAATGAACTGGTCATGGGCTTTCTTGCCCGTCGGGTGCGCGGATATCCCGAGCCACTTGCGGATGAGACTTCGTTGCAAAAATTCAGGATTGTGCCGCTTGCCCGATGGGCCGATGTATGGGAAAAGGTGCAACATTCGGCCCGACTTGCAGAGACCTTTAATCTCGACAAAAAGCAGGTCATTTTAAATATCTTCCAAGAAATCCTGGCAACAGGAAAATAACCCGTTCAGGAACCAACCCATGGGCGAAAAGCCAAAATTCTATGTAACCACGCCGATTTTTTACCCTAATGGCGATCCGCATATTGGTCATGCCTATACGGCGATTGCAACCGATGTGCTGGCCCGTTTCAAGCGGCTGGATGGATTCGATGTGATGTTTTTGACCGGTACGGACGAACACGGCCAAAAAATGCAGCAAACTGCCGAGGCCGAAGGCATTGAAACCATCGAGCTGGCGAACCGGAATTCAGCCACATTTCGTAAAATGGTTGAAATGCTGAATTGTTCCAATGATGACTTCATTCGGACTACGGAAGAACGCCACCGCAAGACCTGTCGGGAACTGTGGCGGCGGATGGAAGCCAATGGCGATATCTATCTGGGCAAGTATGGCGGATGGTATTCCGTCCGTCAGGAAGCCTATTTTGAAGAATCTGAAACAACTGTCGGCGAAGACGGGGTGCGGGTTGAACCGCTTGGTTCACCGGTCGAATGGGTTGAAGAGGAAAGCTATTTTTTCAGGCTTTCCGCCTATCAGGAACCTTTGTTGAAACTTTACAAAAATCATCCGGAATTTGTCGGCCCGGAAACCCGTCGTAACGAGGTTTCCAGTTTTGTTGCTTCCGGTCTGCGTGATTTGTCCGTATCCAGAACAACATTTGACTGGGGCATTCCAGTTCCCGGCAACGACAAGCATGTGATGTATGTCTGGGTCGATGCGCTGACCAACTATGTAACCGGCACCGGATGGCCTGAAACCAGCGATCTCAATCGCTTCTGGCCAGCCGATGTTCATATGATTGGCAAGGACATTGTCCGCTTTCATGCAGTTTACTGGCCTGCATTTTTGATGTCTGCCGGTCTGCCATTGCCAAAACGGGTATTCGCCCACGGATTTCTGTTTAACAAGGGCGAAAAAATGTCCAAGTCGGTGGGAAATGTGGTCGATCCGTTTCAGATGGTCGAGCATTATGGGCTGGACCCGGTTCGCTATTTTTTCATGCGTGAAGTGTCGTTTGGACAAGATGGCAGCTACAGCCACGAAGCCATTGTCAGCCGCATCAATGCGGACCTTGCCAATGATCTCGGTAATTTGGCCCAGCGGTCACTGTCGATGGTTGCTAAAAATCTGGATGGCAGATTATCCACGCCACAGGCTTTTACTGAAAATGACAATACCATGCTGGCCATGGTCGACAACCTGTTGCCCGGCCAGCAAATAGCCATGGACAAACAGCAAATCCATCTGGCATTGGCGGAAATATGGAACGTGGTCAGTGAAGCCAACCGGTATTTTGCCGGTGAGGAGCCGTGGGCTTTGAAAAAAACCGATCCGGACCGAATGGCGACCGTATTGTATGTGACGGCTGAAATTATCCGTCAGGTTGCGATACTCGCTCAACCGATCATGCCGAAAAGCGCTACCAAATTGCTTGATTTGCTGAAAGTTCCGGACGATGCGCGGGCATTCGATCAATTGGGAGAAAAAGGGCGGCTTTCACAAAATACCGTCATAAACAAACCTGAAGCAGTTTTTCCGCGTTATGTGGAAGCCCCAACCAGCTAATGGTGAGATTTAATGAGCCAACCTGAACCATTTTTGGTCGATAGTCATTGTCATCTGGATTTTCCGGATTTTTCAGAAGAGCTGGATGATATTGTCGCGCGCGCTGAAGCCGTCGGTGTCCGGCAAATGGTCACCATTTGCACCAGGGTCAAAAAGTTCAATCAGGTTCTGGCTGTTGCGGAACGTTACCCCTCAATTTATTGTTCGGTTGGTACCCACCCGCACAATGCCGATGAAGAACTCGATGTGACGGTTGAGCAGTTGGTTGAGTTTACCTGCCATCCCAAAGTGGTGGCGATTGGTGAAGCCGGCCTTGACTATCACTACGACAAAGCCCCGCGGGAAGCCCAGGCGCAAGGATTTCGCAATCACATTGCAGCGGCCCGGGAGACCGGCCTGCCGCTGGTTATTCACGCCCGTTCCGCCGATGATGATATGATTGAAATTTTAACCGAGGAAACGGCAATCGGCGCTTTTCCCGCGATCTTGCATTGTTTTTCATCGACCCGAGCCCTGGCTGAAGCCGGGGTAAAGCTTGGATTGATGGTTTCTTTTTCCGGCATCTTGACCTTCAAGAATAGTCAGGAAATTCGCGATATTGCCCGTGATGTGCCGTTGGACCAATTGTTGGTCGAAACCGATGCCCCCTATCTTGCGCCGGTTCCAATGCGCGGAAAACGCAACGAGCCATCTTTTGTGGTCAATACGGCCAGGGTCCTGGCGGAAGTAAAAGGGCTGGATGAAGCCGAAATTGCGAGTATTACTTCCAAAAATTTTTATCGACTGTTTTCAAAGGTACCCGCACCCGAAATTTATAAACAGACCATCAGGGCTGCCTCATGAACAGCCAATCAACGCATCCGGTGATGCGGTTTACGATATTGGGCTGCGGTTCGTCACCAGGTGTGCCACGCATCGGCGGCGACTGGGGGCAATGCGACCCGGCAAACCCGAAGAACCGGCGGCGGCGAGCCTCTCTGCTGGTCGAAAAAATCACGGCGAAGGGCACCACTACAATAGTGGTTGATACCGGACCGGATTTTCGTGAGCAGATGATATCGACAAATGTGGAGTTCGCAGAAGCAGTGCTTTACACCCATGCCCATGCTGACCATATCCACGGCATTGACGATTTGCGAGGATTTGCCATAAACCGCCATGAGCGGGTCAATGTCTATATGGATGAGCCCACATCCAAAAGACTGCATGAGGCATTCGGCTATTGTTTCAAAACACCGCCGGGCAGCCTGTATCCGCCGATCCTGAATGAAAACAGACTTGTGGCGGGTAATATCGTTTCAATTGACGGGCCGGGCGGAATAATTGATGTATTGCCGTTTCTGCAGACCCATGGCGATATCACCTCACTTGGGTTTCGGTTTGGCGGCGTGGCCTATTCCAGTGATATCAGCGGTTTGCCTGATGAAAGCCTGCAGATGCTTGAGGACCTTGATGTCTGGATCGTAGATGCATTGCAATACCGCGAGCATCCAAGCCACTTTTCGCTCGATCAGGCGTTGGGCTGGATTGATAGAATTAAACCCGCGCGGGCCGTTTTGACCCACATGCATACGCCACTTGATTATGATGCGGTGCAGGGGCTGGTTCCAGATCATGTGGAGCCGGCCTATGATGGTTTGCAAATTGTTGTTGATGTTTGATCTGCGCTTATAAATTCAGGCGACTGACAGCGATTTGCAAATTTGCCAATTGACGTCAGCTCAAAACAACGACTTTATACAAAGGGCAAATTAGAAACCTGGAGTCGATCAATGAACAACGCAATTATCACAGGCAGTTGCCAATGCGGTCAGGTGAGCTACGAAATTTCAGGCGAACCTATGTTTTCGGCCCATTGCTGTTGCAGTGATTGTAAAAAAGCATCCGGTGCTGACCACATAACGGCGGCCTTTTTCAAAAGTGATCAGGTGGCAATAAAAGGTAATGTATCTGATTACGCTACTACCGGCGACAGCGGAAATACCAATACACGCCAGTTTTGTGCAAACTGCGGTTCACGGATGTTTTCACTGAACTCCGGCCGGGAAGGTGTAATTGGCGTTCAGGTAGGCACCATGAATAATCCAAAAGGAATTGCACCTCGTGCTGTAGTTTATGCAAAAGGCAAAAACGACTGGGATGCCTTTAGCGATGCACTGCCGCAATTTGACAAAATGCCGCCGCCGCCCGCAAGCAAATAGCTGGCTACTTCCCGTGCCCAAAACGGCCGATGCGGCGACATGTCAGCCGGGAGGATAAGTGAACTCAACTGGGGGTATGAACTGTGCCTGATTTCCCTGGGTCGGACCGGGATAAAGTGGTGAGCCCGCACGGATTCGAACCGTGGACATCCTGATTAAAAGTCAAGCGCTCTACCAACTGAGCTACGGGCTCCCGGGGAGCATTGAATCAGCTGCCGAGACTGGCGGGAAAATAGGGATGTGCCCCGTTGCGGTCAAGTACCCAAAAATGTTTATTTCACTATCAATATCCGATTTACCGCATGAACAGGCTGTGTTCTGTTCCAGCCCCGGTCGAACCCGTATAAAATGCGAAAAGTTTCGGTTCAATATGACGCGGTTTTGATGATGAATGATTGTGATAGTGTTGCATAATCTTATCGAAGCAGGATAAGAACCAAAATGCGATCGTTTTGTTGTTCGAGGCTGGCATGTTTGAGACAATTACCATTTTCACCTATTTCAGTGCGGTTCTTGCCGGACTGATCTCGTTTATTTCTCCTTGTGTGCTGCCACTGGTTCCGCCCTATCTGACTTATCTGGCGGGCGTTTCTCTTGATGAACTGACCGATGAGGAGCAAAAATTTAACGCTGAGGAGCGCACACGCGTTCAACGTCGGGTGATGATCAACGCGGCGATTTTTGTTCTCGGGTTCACCACAGTGTTTGTCAGCCTTGGTGCGGGTGCCTCAAGTGTCAGCTATTTTGTTCGAACAAATATCGACTTGTTAAGCACGATTGCCGGGCTTGCTATCATTTTGATGGGGATGCATTTTCTCGGTATCTTGAAAATCGGTATGCTTTACCGCGAATTGCGCTTTCAGACCGGTGGAGCAGTTGCCGCGGGCGCTGGCGGTGGTATGGCCGGTGTAACAGGGTCTCCAAATAGCGAAAAATCTATAGCTGCCTCGGGTAGTGGCTCCTATGTCATGGGACTTGCTTTTGCCTTTGGCTGGACGCCCTGTATCGGACCTGTGTTGGGTGCAATATTGGCTGTGGCATCATCGCAACAAAGCGTTGGTGAGGGGGCGCTGCTGCTCGGCGTTTATTCCCTTGGTCTCGGCATTCCATTCATGCTGGCGGCATTCTTTGTTAATCCGTTTATGAAGTTCCTGGCGCGTTTCCGTCGTCATCTTGGCACAGTCGAGAAGGTGACAGGTGTATTGCTGATTTTGACTGGCATAATGTTTTTGACCGGTACTATGCAGGTGATGTCTTATTGGCTGCTGGAAAAATTCCCCTCACTCGGTTTAATTGGCTGATAAGCTTTTGTCGAACCGGGCCTATTTGGCGTGATTGGTTGCAGTCATTCGTTGCAGCATCGACACGGGAAATGATGCCAGTATTACACCGCCACTTACGGTGAGAATGCCTGCCACATGGTATAATTCGAAGCTTTCACCCAAGAACAGTACCGCCATGCCAACACCGTAAACCGGTAATAAATACATATAGATACCGGCAACGGAAGCGCCTGCCGATTTTACACCGTACTGGAAAGCACTAAACGCAATAATTGATGAAAGGAAAATAATTCCGGCAATATTCAACCACACTACTGCACCGGTAGGGAATGCATCGTAATAGACGATCTCGACAATGGTAAATGGCGCAAGCGTAACGGCCCCCATAAACGCGATTACCGTAAACAGGGTCAGGGTTGGCACCGGATCAAGATCGGGCGATTTCAGCAATACCGAATAGATTGACCAGCTGATGGCGGTCAGCACAAATATCATGTCGCCTGGATTGAAATCAAGCGACATCAAAACATCAAGATCACCGCGAAACACAATCACCAGCACACCCAGCATAGCGATGGCGATGCCGAGGAACTCCCGCCGCCCGACATTGCGTCCGCGAAACAACCATTCGAGAAAAATGATCAATACCGGGGAAGAGGTGTAGATCAGTGTCCCATTGGTCGCGGATGTGTATTTCAACGCCAGATAGACCAGTGCGCCGCAGATCCACATGCCCAAAAAACCGAGTAACAAGAGCCGCCTTTTTACCCGCATCAAGGCATCAAGGTGTTCGGTAATGCTGGATGCAACAAACGGCATTAATATCAAAGCGCAAGAGAACCAGCGGATGAATGCCAGGGTCCATGGTTCGACTGATGCAACTGCCACCCGGCCAAAAATGATATTGGTTGAAAAGAATAACGGCGCAAGAACCAAAATTGCCAGGGTCGCAGCCGAATGGCTTCCCTGATTGTTCGGGTGGTCAATTGTCGACACAGCTAAATTTCAATAAAGTTTGAGCGGTCTGCCGGTAAATTTGGCAGGCGTACAGGGGGTGTTCACTCTTTGGCGTATGCGGATACACAGTTGGTTGGCTGTTTCCACATCCTTAACCGGTCCTGCTATCAAACGGGCTTCAATGTTCGAACTGTTTTCCACGATTGCTGCCCGGGCGTTGAGATTGGCAAAAAGAGTGGGCGCGGAATTTACCAATGCAGTATAACGTTTGCCTAAAACAGAAAAAGAATATCCTACTCCCAAATCGATGCCCACCGGTCCTTCTACAACGATTTCATTGCTGATTGTAACTGTGGATTCTCCAGGCTTGGTCAGCTTGGTTTCCACTTGATAACCATTTTCACCTGGATAGGAGTTTTCCCCACGCATACGGCGGATCGAATCCGCATTCGGCTGGCGTGTCGCAATTGTGGTGCCATATGATGAATTGGCAGCACTGCCACCTGAAGTCGAAGAAAGTTTTTCTGGAATCTTGGTCTGAATTGAGCCGGTTACCGTATCATCGACATTTGAGTAAGGGCTGTTTTTTATCTGATTGACAGCCTCTTGCGGGCTGCCGGCCGCCAGTGAGGTGATTTGGGGGCTGTTTGAACGACCGCCCCACATCTGAATGGAGAGCGCCAGAACCGTAGCAACGACCGCACTGCTGCCCCACAGCACAACATCACGCATTTGATGCTGGGATTCCATCTCAAAATCATCGTCTTGATTGTGTGACATAAAAATTGCGAAAGTGCCCTGATTGACCGAATCAACTAGACTGTACAAAACCTAATTTGCAATATTCAACATCCATTTGGCAATCCGTTGAATGCATTTGGGGTAATTTGGGCCGCTCCCCCTGATCGGCACAAAACTGGAGTTAAGATGACACATTCCTGTTTGACGATAATTCTGGCCGCTGGTGAAGGAACGCGGATGAAATCATCCTTGCCAAAAGTGCTGCATCCGGTGGCCGGGTTGGCAATGGTTGGCCATGTTATTCATACAGTTAAAGAGGCTGGTGGAAACAAATCCGTGGTTATTGTCGGGGCAGGAGCCAGCGAGGTGAAAACCGCAGTTGCAAATATCGATCCGGATGCCTCCATCGCCATACAACGCGACAGATTGGGAACAGCGCATGCTGTTCTGGCTGCCAGGCATTGGCTGGAACAGAGTTTTGATGATCTCCTCATCCTTTATGGCGACGTGCCGCTCATCAAGGCCAAAACCCTTAAAAACATGCGCCAGCAATTGCGGGATGGCGCGGATATTGTTGTGCTTGGTTTTAAGACCAGTGAGCCCTCAGGTTATGGTCGTATGCTGATTGAAGATGGACAATTGACTGCCATTCGAGAAGACAAAGATGCATCAGATGAAGAAAAGTCTATAACATATTGTAATAGCGGTATTATGGCGTTTCGCAATTCCATTGCATTGTCGATATTGCAAAACATAGAAAACAACAATTCGCAATCGGAATATTATCTGACTGACGCAGTCGAGGTCGGGTGTAATGCCGGGCTCAATATTAAGGCCATGGAGGTGGATGAGGACGAAGTGCTTGGTGTCAATGACCGGGTACAACTGGCAGAGGTTGAAGAAATCTGGCAACAACGCAAGCGCCGCGATTTAATGGTGGGCGGCGTATCGATGACTGCGCCCGATACGGTGATTTTGGCCTATGACACCAGTTTTGGGCGCGACTGTTTGGTTGAACCCAATGTGGTGTTTGCCAACGGTGTTTCGATTGGCGATAATGTTGCCATTCGCTCATTTTCCTACCTGGAAAGTGCAATTGTCGGGGAGGGTTGTATAGTCGGGCCCTATGCCCGCCTGCGTCCGGATACTGTTTTGAAAGCAAATGCCAAGGTCGGCAATTTTTGCGAGATTAAAAAGTCGGTGGTCGGGGAGGGCGCGAAGGTCAATCATTTTGCCTATATTGGTGATGCAAATGTTGGCGATGACACCAACATCGGAGCCGGCACCATCACCTGCAATTATGATGGCATCAATAAACATCAAACCAATATCGGAAATAATGTTTTTGTCGGGTCCAATTCATCGCTCGTTGCGCCTGTAAATATCGGCGACAACGCAATTGTTGCGGCTGGCAGTGTGGTCACAAAAGACATTCCCGCCGATGCGCTGGGTATTGGTCGTGGCAAACAGGTCAACAAGGATAATCTAGCTTCCAAAATCCGGGATCGCAATGTGGCTGCGAAAAAAGCACGGCAATCCAAATAGATTGCTGAATTAGTTTTGCAGTTTAGAAATCTTTTTTGATTACCATTTTAGTTAGTATCAGGTGATACATTGGCCTTATTGGGTGAGGCGGGCTGATTTTCATTGGCCAGTAAAATTGCATTCGGAAAATCGAAAGTGGCTTAAATGTGTGGAATTGTTGGAATAATTGGCAACCGGCCGGTCGCACCGCTCATAGTGGATGCCCTGAAAAGACTTGAATATCGCGGTTATGATTCGGCTGGGGTGGCAACTCTCGAAGGTAACATTCTTGATCGCCGCCGCGCAGAGGGAAAACTGGTTAATCTGGAAACCCGATTAAACGCTGATCCGCTTTCAGGCATCATCGGCATTGGGCACACCAGATGGGCAACCCACGGGGTGCCAAATGAGACCAATGCGCACCCGCATTTTTCTGATGATGTGGCTCTGGTTCATAATGGAATTATCGAAAATTTTCGGGAATTGCGCGAAGAACTGATTGCAGACGGTTACAATTTCGCCTCGCAAACTGACACGGAAGTCATCGCCCATCTTGTTTCGCGTGAACTAAAGGCCGGAAAAAACCCGGCGGATGCGGCCCATACAGCCATATTGCGTCTGGAAGGGGCCTTTGCGTTGGCAATAATGTTTTGCAGCGAAGACAATTTAATTGTTGCGGCCCGCAATGGCCCCCCGCTGGCGATTGGCCATGGTGAAGGTGAGATGTATCTCGGGTCCGATGCGATTGCGCTTGCGCCATTCACCAATGTGATTACCTATCTCGAAGATGGTGACTGGGCTGTAATCAGACGTGAAGACATGAAAATATTTGATGCCAGCGGAGCCAGTGTTGAACGGGCAAAGCAGTTTTCTGTCGGTTCACACCTGATGGTCGACAAGGGCAATCATCGTCACTTCATGGACAAGGAAATTCACGAGCAACCGGAAGTTATCGGCCACACACTTGCCCATTATCTGGATTTCGCTGAACAGCGGGTATCCGGGCTGGACGATGTTTCGTTCAATTTCAAAGAACTGGAGCGGGTAACAATTACCGCTTGCGGCACTGCCTATCTGGCTGGGATGGTGGCCAAATACTGGTTTGAGCATTTGGCCCGATTGCCGGTTGACATCGATGTGGCGTCAGAATTTCGCTATCGTGAAGTACCCATGAACAAAGATGGATTGTCGCTGTTCATCACTCAATCCGGAGAAACTGCCGATACACTGGCCGGATTGCGCTATTGTCGTGAGCAGGGCCAACACATTGGCGCAATTGTCAATGTCCGTGAATCGACTATCGCACGTGAATCCGATGTTGTGTTTCCAACCCTTGCCGGGCCGGAAATCGGTGTGGCCTCCACCAAGGCATTTACCTGCCAGTTGTCCGTGCTGGCCTGTCTTGCGGTTGGTGCTGCCCGTCAGCGCGGCATTATCAATACCGAACAGGAAGCGCAGACGGTACGCGAACTTTCCGAAGCGCCGCGCTTTGCAAGCCAGGTGCTGAAACTTGGGCCGCAAATTGAACAACTGGCGCGAGAATTGGCAAACGTCAAACACATTTTGTATCTCGGTCGCGATACCAACTATCCTCTGGCGATGGAAGGGGCGTTAAAGCTCAAGGAAATCTCTTACATCCACGCCGAAGGTTATGCTGCGGGTGAATTGAAACACGGACCTATCGCGCTGATAGATGAAACCATGCCAGTGGTGGTTATTGCACCGCATGACCAGATATTTGAAAAGACCGTATCCAATATGCAGGAAGTGGCGGCGCGCGGTGGCAAGATAATTCTCATCACGGATGAAAAAGGCGCGTCAAAGGCTGGAATTGATGAGATCAAGACCATCATTCTTCCTGAAATGCCGACAATCATTACTCCGTTGGTTTATGCACTGCCGATTCAGATGCTGGCGTATTATACGGCCGTTCATATGGGTACAGATGTTGACCAGCCGAGAAATCTGGCAAAATCGGTAACTGTTGAGTAAATTACATTGTGATAATAGCCGAGATTTTGCTATTGGTGGTGCAGCCGTTGAATTTTGCCATAAAATTCACATATTGAGCCGGATTTGATTGTAGATTGTGCAGCCCGCGGCCCATAATCAGACATAATTTGTTCACAGGAACATGTTGCACCAATGAATAAAAAACTAAAGTCGGCAAAAAAATCGCGCCCGGGCACAGTTACCCGGTTAAGAAACTATTTTCTGACCGGATTTGTGATTTGCGCGCCGCTGGCCATTACTATCTATTTAACCTGGACCCTGATCCAGTGGGTGGACTCGTGGGTAAAACCCTATATTCCGCAAATTTACAATCCGGACAATTATCTGCCGTTTTCAGTGCCGGGTTTTGGCCTGTTGGTCGCTTTGTTCATGATCACCATGGTTGGTTTTTTGACCGCCAATCTGATTGGTCGCTCGATTGTCTCCTATGGCGAATCCATGCTCAACCGGATGCCGGTTGTTCGCAATCTTTATTCCGGTCTAAAGCAGATTTTTCAAACAGTCTTTAATGAAAAATCTGAGAGTTTCAAGGAGGTAGCGCTCATTGAATATCCGCGAAAAGGGTTGTGGGCACTTGTGTTTATCGCAACAGACACGATTGGTGAAGCACAAAGCAAACTGGATGAACCTGCAGGGCAAACCGTTAGTGTGTTTTTGCCAACAACACCAAACCCGACCAGCGGTTTTTTGCTGTTTGTGCCAAAGGGTGATTTGTTAAAGCTTGAAATGAGCGTTGAAAACGCCGCTAAACTGGTAATTTCGGCTGGCTTG
>JALTNS010000159.1:15564-21408 GCA_027000565.1 Rhizobiaceae bacterium
GGCTTGGTGTCGCCTGAATATCAGGAAAAAACCAAAAAACTGGCGGAAGCTGCGGGTGCAGATACCGCCAAGGTGATTGAAAAAATCAGTTCCTGATTGTTGTGAAAACACCACAATCTTCGCTCAGTGGTCTTGGGCAGAGAAAGTTGATAATATAGATTTGCATTGAAAATTGCCGACAGTACGATATCTTGACACGATCAGAAATTGGCAAATTGCAATGATCGGGATATTTTTATAATTTCCTTGGATTAAACCAAACCTTAGAAAGCGGTTATGGATAAAGCTACACTCGAATCTACTGCTTTGGTGCTGATCGACCATCAAACACGTTATTTCGGTTTGATGGAGAAGATATCCCAGGAACGTGTCGAACACTATTTGACAGTGTTGATAAAAGCGGCGGACTGCCTCAATCTACCCATTATCGTCACAACCAGCGGCGAATTAGATAGTTCAAATGGGCCCATATCTGCTATTGTCAAAAACGCTCCGCAGGCAACCAAAAACAGAGTGAAGCGATTTGGTCCTGTCAACCCGTTTGATGACAGCGATTTTTCGTCTGCTATTGAGAATCTTTCGTGCGATTCGTTGCTTATGGCAGGTTATCCCTCAGATGTTGCATTGGCTCCAGCAGCCACCCGTGCAGTAGAGCTCGGCTATGAAGTTTACGCCATAATGGACGCTTCGGGATCTCCTTTGGAGTTTGCCCAGGATCTTGCAATCAGAAGAATGCAATATGCGGGTGTGATACCAACCACAGTAATGGCGGTTATGATGGAACTCGTCGGTGACTATTCCACAGAAGAGGGAAAGGCGTTGACAGGCGTCTTCCTGAATGAAGTGATATTTGGCGATGAAAGAAATTTCAAAGCCTGAACGCCAAGATTAGCTCATTCCAATAGTGGATAATGTTTTGCGGAGTGTTTGGGTGCGTGACCTGAAACTCTTGGATCGTCAGCGACCTCCAATTGGCGCTTGTAAGGCTTGAAACCCGAGCGGATGTAAAAGGGCAAGGCGCGCGGGTGGTCCAGGGTGCAGGTGTGGATCCATAATCGTTTGATCTGCGTCTGCCAGGCAAGGTCAATGGCATGGTGCATCAGCCATTTCCCGGCCCCTTGACCCAACAGGTCGTCGCTTACACCCAAAAATGCCAGTTCACATTCGCCATCAACGCGGTAATCGAGTTCAAGCAAGCCTTCTTCCTTGCCGTTGACAATCAGAATTCTGACATCGACTTTCGGGTTCTGCAAGATTGAAACCAATTCTTCGTCTGACATGATAATTCTGGAAAACCACAGCCATTCAATTCCAATGCGGCGATAAATCTTGCGGTACCAGTCAATGCCGGGTTTCAAGACTTTTCGCAATTCCCAGTCGGGCCTGTCAGTCGGAATCCCCAGTTCGGGACGTGCGACCATTTCCAGCGAAGTGACGATGGTCGCCAGTTTATTATCGGGCACGTCGTAAAATCCGTTTTCTGTAATCAATTCAGGTGCCTTCCACAAAAAAGCCGGGGTATCGCGTGACACCCCGGCTTGCAATCATCGCTGTCTGCAATAATCAGACAGAATAATACATGTCAAATTCGACCGGATGTGGTGCGTGTTCGAAGCGAATGACATCTTCCATCTTCAATTCGATATAGGCATCGATCTGGTCATCATCCATAACACCGCCTTCCTTGAGGAACGCCCGGTCAGCATCAAGGCTGTCCAAAGCTTCACGCAGGGAAGCACAAACCGTTGGAATTTCTTTCAGCTCTGCCGGTGGCAGATCGTAGAGGTCTTTGTCCATCGGTTCACCAGGGTGAATCTTGTTTTTAATACCGTCAAGGCCAGCCATCAACATGGCAGCAAATCCAAGGTACGGATTTTGAGCCGGGTCAGGGAAACGAACTTCCACGCGTTTGCTCTTTGGTGAAGAGCCAAATGGAATGCGGCAGGAAGCGGAACGGTTACGGGCAGAATATGCCAGCAATACCGGGGCTTCGTATCCTGGAACCAGACGCTTGTAGGAGTTGGTTGACGGGTTGGTGAAGGCGTTCAGTGCTTTTGCATGTTTAATGATACCGCCGATATAATACAGGCAGGTTTCAGAAAGACCGGCATATTCATTGCCGGCGAAAGTTGGTTTGCCATCTTTCCAGATGGACTGGTGCACATGCATGCCGGTGCCGTTGTCACCGAATACAGGCTTTGGCATGAAAGTGGCCGTTTTGCCGTACTGGTGAGCTACCTGTTGCACGGCATATTTGTAAATCTGCATTTTATCAGCATTGCGGGTCATGGTGTCGAACAATATGCCCAATTCATGTTGTGCTGAGCCCACTTCATGGTGATGTTTTTCAACTGTAACACCCATTTCAGTCAGGGCTGTGAGCATTTCAGAACGAATATCCTGGGCTGAATCAACTGGTGGTACGGGGAAATATCCGCCCTTGGTGCGCGGGCGGTGGCCCATATTGCCGGCTTCATATTCCGCATTGGAATTTGACGGCAATTCGATGTGATCAAGCGAAAAACCCATATTGTATGGATCGGTGCTGAAGCGCACATCGTCAAACATGAAAAATTCAGCTTCCGGGCCGACCATGATGCTGTCGCCAAATCCGCCAGATTGCAAATAGGCTTCGGCCCGTTTGGCGGTCATCCGTGGATCGCGGTTATATCCCTCGCCGGAAACCGGATCGAGAATGTCGCAGAAGATTGAAATGGTTGCATGGGCAAAAAACGGATCAATGTGAACTGTATCCGTATCCGGCATCAAAACCATGTCGGATTCATTGATTGCGCGCCAGCCTTCAATGGATGATCCATCAAACATGACGCCATCTGCAAACATATCCTCGTCAACAATGGTTACGTCCATTGTCAGGTGTTGCATTTTACCTTTTGGGTCGGTGAATCGAAGATCGACGAATCTAATATCTTCGTCCTTGATCATTTTCAGAATATCGCTTGCGGTGGTCATAATGTCCCTTTCTGTAGCAAATGTAGGATTATCTTGGGGGTGCCAATGTGGCGGTTAGATTTTGCCTGAATTCAGGCACTAAATTTATACGGCGTCTGGTCCTGTCTCGCCGGTTCTGATTCGGATAGCCTGCTCTATGCTGGAAACAAAGATTTTACCATCACCAATTCGTCCGGTTTCTGCTGCTTTCCTGATGGCCTCAATTGCAGAATCAACATCTTCGTCATTTAGTACGATTTCAATTTTCACCTTGGGAAGAAAATCAACCACATATTCAGCACCACGATAAAGCTCTGTGTGGCCTTTCTGTCGACCAAATCCCTTGGCCTCGGTCACAGTAATGCCCTGCAGGCCAACTTCCTGAAGGGCTTCTTTCACCTCATCAAGCTTAAAGGGTTTGATAATCGCTTCTATTTTTTTCATACCGTAATTCCTTGTAATTCCGCTGGCGAGTTGGATAACCGCTGTTCCAGTCTTGGATGAAGCATCTCGACCGGTTGGATATCCGGTGTCGCCTGAGTTTCTTATGCATACGGCGTGCCAGTTTTGACCCGTACGATAAAAATACTCTGCATCCACGAAATGCACCCGACATCGTACTCGTTACAGGCAATAATAGTTGAATTGATTGTGGCAATGATTTGCAATGCCATCAAATTAGGCGCGCTGCCTAATTTATGTGCAGTAAAATTATTGCTGAGGCCATTGTCCGAGAAAATGCAGGTTGAACTGTCAAAATGAATAAATGACAGCTACGGTTTTTAGCTTTCAGCCATCAAATTTAACAATATTTCCATCAGATATAGATAGATGCCCATTTTTCCTTTGCTCCTTTCGGCGGTGGTGCTATAGAACCGCGCAAATGATGCCCAGGAATTAGTAATTGGCGGGCTTTTCATGCGGGTATGGTGGAATTGGTAGACACGCCAGATTTAGGTTCTGGTGGCGCAAGTCGTGGGAGTTCAAGTCTCTCTACCCGCACCAACTAAAAAAGCCGGTTGCAGGCGTAACAGTGCAACGAATGGTGTGCAACAA
This sequence comes from Rhizobiaceae bacterium, assembly GCA_027000565.1. Classification (GTDB taxonomy): domain Bacteria; phylum Pseudomonadota; class Alphaproteobacteria; order Rhizobiales; family Rhizobiaceae; genus SZUA-100. Next base: position 19,573 of record JALTNS010000159.1, read on the forward strand.
AGTTGCAAACATCTGGAGCGTTCTGGGAAACCAGGGCCGAAATTGAACAAAGCGAGACAAAAATGCAAGTATCAGAAACCCTGAACGAAGGGTTGAAGCGCGAAATAAAAGTGGTTGTTCCAGCCGGTGACATGAAATCCAAGCTGGACACCAGACTTGCTGATATGAAAAACAAGGTCCGGTTAAACGGATTTCGTCCAGGCAAAGTCCCGATTTCACATCTGCGCAAGCTCTATGGCAAATCCGCGATGGCTGAAATAATCCAGGAAACCATTGACGGGCAGGCGCGTGATATTCTCGCTGAGCGTGATGAAAAATCTGCCCAGCGTCCCCAGGTAAAAATGACCGAAGACGAAAAAGAGGCCGACAAGATTTTAGCTGGCGATGTGGATTTCGAATTCTCGATTGCCTATGAAGTGCTTCCAAATATAGAAGTTGCCGACCTTTCGAAGATCAAGATCGAGCGTCCTGTTGTTGAAGTTGAGGAAGCTGAAATCAAAGAGCAGGTCGAACGGATTGCTGAAAACGCCAGGACATATGAGACCAAAAAAGGCAAAGCAGCCAAGGGTGATCAGGTTACATTTGATTATCTTGGCAAGATTGATGGCGAACCGTTCGAGGGTGGTGCTGACAATGATTCGAAACTGGTGCTTGGGTCCGGCAATTTCATTCCCGGGTTTGAAGATAGCATGATTGGCATGAAAGCCGGTGACAAGGATGTCATTAAAGTAACATTTCCAGCCGACTATGGTGCGGCTGAACTGGCCGGCAAGGACGCCGAATTTGATGTTACTATCAAGGAAGTAGCCAAACCGGGCGATCTGGAAATCAATGACGAATTGGCCAAAACACTTGGACTTGAAAGTGTTGAACAATTGAACAATGTGGTGCGTGACCAGATTGTTAGCCAGTATGGCGGCCAGACCCGTCAAAAGGTAAAACGTCAATTGCTTGATGCGCTCGACAAAGGCCATCAGTTTGATCTGCCACCGAGCATGGTTGAACAGGAATTCGACAATATCTGGAATCAGATCACCGGTGATCTTGAAAAAGCCGGCAAGACTTTTGAAGACGAAGATACAACTGAAGAAGATGCTCGCAAGGAATATCAGACTTTGGCTGAACGTCGTGTCAGACTTGGTCTGCTGCTTTCTGAAATTGGCGAAAGTGCCAAGGTGGAAGTCAGTGAACAGGAGTTGCAGCAGGCACTTTATCAGCATGTCCAGCAATACCCGGGCCAGGAGCAAGAGGTTTTTGAATTCTTCAAGAGTAACCCCGAAGCCCTTGGCAATTTGCGTGCGCCGTTGTTTGAAGAAAAAGTCGTTGACCACATCATGGAACTTGCCGACGTGACGGATAAAACCGTTACCAAGGAAGAGTTGATGAATGACGACGACGACGCAGAAAGCAAACCAAAAGCGAAAGCCAAGTCGAAGGCAAAACCAAAAGCCAAGGCCAAGAAAAAAGACGACTGAACAATACAGATACTCTAATCGACGAAAGCCCCGCCTTAGAGCGGGGTTTTTTTGTTTGGGCTCATTAATGTTGGCCGGGATCATCGGATTAATGTGGAACATTTGACGCCATCGCTTGCGCCCGTTAAGTGTAGAAATATTAAATATTACTAGATGTTTACGGCAACGAATTCATGCCGCTTTGTATTATTCTGTGGATTTGCCTTCCAAGATAAGTCTTTGGCGGCAATCACCAAAAAATTATTATAAATTTCTAGGGGGAGGATTGTGACGACTGTCGAGGACTTTTTAAAAGCGCTCGAGCTGGAACGGTATCTGGAAACCTTTGTCGAGAACGAAATTGATGAAGACATACTTCCCA
>JALTNS010000160.1 GCA_027000565.1 Rhizobiaceae bacterium
TATAAAGGCTTGGCCAGGGCACCCGCAAAAGCACCAATGTCCTCGCGAAGTTTGTCCCAATCAGTAAATTCGCAGTCTTCTGTGATCTTTTCCTGATCCTTCAGGACCACAAACTCGACAATCTGTTCCATGAAATAATCATATTGGGCAAAGCGCAATGCCCCCGCAACCAGCAAGCTGGAAGCAGGCCTCAGCCCGGTTTCGTTGATAAATCTTTCCAGATAACCCAAGGCTTCTTCAGCACTGCCATTAAAGGCGATCGATAGCGAAACGGAAATAAATAATACCGGCCGCTTTTGCAGCTGTTGGCGGTGGGCAATGACAAAATTAGTAATTGATTCCTGATGTTTTTGTTGATGGACGGATCCGGCCAGAATGATGGCATCATATTGCAGGATATCCAGATCAATCAGCCGCCGTGCACTGTTCAACAACTCCACATCATGCCCTGATGAGGTTAGGCTGTCCTGGACAAATTCCGATATTTTACGGGTTTGACCCTCGGTCGTTGCATAAATCACCAGAAATTTCATGGCTGTCCTCCATCGCCACTCAACCCGGCGGCAAAATATAATCTTGGGTCAACTTACGTGAGGTCCCCGCATTTCAGCAATCAGTTCACGAATGCGTTGCCAGTCTGCCGCCTCATCAGTTTCACCATTTTCCTGGCATATTCGAGCCTTTTGCGCCGCTTCATATTCGGACTTGTCACCATGGGCGTCATAAAGCCGTCTTGCCGCTTCCCGCAGTTCAAGAAATTCCATAATCCATCCTCCTGTTAAGAGCGCGTGGGTCACAATATCACGGGATTGCTGACTGCCATTTGCGATAGATCAAATTCAATCGCCTTGCATCCAACCCGATTGGCTGGCATTTATGTGAGCATATTTTTGAAACTGAGGGCCAGATGGAAGAAGCTGCCAAACTTGTTGATATTGCCAAATACCCGATATTTGCCGCAGAAGACCCGGCTGCACAGCGTTTTTATGAAGCATCCAGAAAAATCTATGAACAACAAGGCGTTCTGGCACTTGCCGGATTCATTTTGCCCAAAGCCGTTGCACAAATGGCCGACGAGGCCGCAGAAGTTGAGCCAAAATCGTTCAAGCAGGTCAAACACCACAATGTGTATCTCGCATCTGATGACAGGCAATATCCCGCAGATCACCCGCGTAACCGGCAATTGACCACCACCAATTCGACCATCGCAGATGCAGACATTCAAGCCAATGCCACATTGCGTGCCATCTATCACTGCCGCGAGTTGCACAAATTCATTGCTCATGTGACCGGAAAATCCGGCATCTACCCTTACGAGGATGCGCTATCGCCGCTTAATATCGGCGTTTCGCGGCCCGGCGAAACCCTCGCTTGGCATTTTGATACATCCGAATTTGCCACCACCTTGCTGTTGCAGGCACCTGAAAACGGTGGCGAATTTGAATATATCCCGCGCACCCGCAGTGACGATGATCCGGCCTATCAACGGGTTGGCCGGTTGCTCGATGGTGACTTGTCCGAAGTTAAAACGCTTGCCATTGAACCTGGAACGCTGGTGCTGTTTCAGGGCAGGCATTCAATCCACCGGGTGACTCCCGTCAAAGGCAATCGCACCCGTTTACTTGCCATTTTGACCTATGATGAAAAGCCCGGTCAGCGGATGAATGAATTTACACAAAAGAAGTTTTATGGAAGAGCGGCATAGAGAATGGTTAACCCGAACAATATCAACTTGAAAATCAAATGAACACCTCCCCTTCACACCACTGCCCATCATGTGGCAAAGTACAAAATCCGGTTCTCCGCTATCCTTGGTATATTTGCCGGGACTGCCTCAAACTTGCCGAAGATTATTCCGGACGGAGACTGAAATTTGCCAATGTCAGTCTATTCGGGGGCTTTTCATGGCGCTATGCAGACAACGAAAAATCCGATTATCAGATTTGCCACGGTGTCATCTGCCTAATCAAGGGGCGAAATGTTATGGTGTCAGAGGCCAAGTTTGGCGGAATAGTTGCGGAACCGGTGTTCAATCTGGCAGTCTACCCCTCACATTGGGTTGAAAGAAATACAAACCTGTCCAAACTTCCCGTTCCCGATAATTCCTAAAACTCAATCCCGACCTGTGCTTTGACCCCGCCGCGAAACGGGTGCTTGACCATGGTCATGTCGGTCACCAGATCAGCGAAATCAATCAGCTCATCCTTGGCGTTACGCCCGGTAATAATGACGTGTTTCATTTCAGGCTTTTTTTTCAATGTTTCGATAATTTCCTCAATCGGCAAATAATCATAGCGCAGCACGATGTTCAACTCATCACACAAAACCATATCATGTTCATCATCCATGATCAGTTCTTTTGCCCGCTCCCAGGCAATGCGCGCGGCCTCAATATCGCGCTTGCGGTCCTGGGTTTCCCAGGTGAAACCATCACCCATCGACGACATGGTTACCTGATCGCCGAGCTTCTCCAGGATCACCCGCTCGCCGGTGCCCCACTTGCCCTTGACGAACTGGATGACCCCGACCTTCATGCCATTGCCAAGGGCGCGAAATACCATGCCAAATGCGGCGGTTGATTTACCCTTGCCCTTGCCGGTGTGGACAATCGTCAAGCCCTTTTCGATGGTCTTGGTGGCGATAATCTTGTCACGCGCCACCTTCTTTTTTTTCATTTTGTCCGCATGGCGGGCGTTCAATTCTTCTTCGCTCATGTTTTCAAGGGTTTTGGATTTTTTGCTCATTTTGTCCGTCCCGTTATCGTTTGTAATTCAAATCTGGCTGAATTTGACTTCGCTGTCCATAATTGCCGCTCCAGCGCCTCCAGCATTTTGGTCGCCATTTCTTTCAACGCTTCAGGATTTTTATCGGCCATGAACTGCCGCACCTCATCATCGCCGATGAATGCCTGATAAACCGCTTCAAAATGATGGTCTCGCACAGCACCCGTGGTGGCTGAAAAGGCAAAGAGATAATCGACCGTTGCAGCAATTTCAAAGGCACCCTTGTAACCGTGCCGCATGACACCTGAAATCCATTTCGGATTAACCACCCGGCCGCGCACGACACGGGCAACCTCTTCTTCTAAAGTGCGAATAACCGGACGTTCCGGGCGCGAATGATCATTGTGATAGATCACCGGCCTTTTGCCTGAAAGATGTTCGACAGCCGCCGACATGCCGCCTTCAAACTGGTAATAATCATCGCTGTCGAGCAGATCGTGTTCGCGGTTATCCTGATTGTGAACCACAGCCTCAATATTTTTCAACCGCTGTTCAAACTGGCCGCTCTCGGCGCTGCCTTCAACATTTTGACCATAGGCATAGGAACCCCATGAAAGATAAGCAGCCGCGAGGTCGCCGCGCTCCTGCCAGCCGCTCTCGTCCATCAAGGCCTGAAGGCCCGCACCATAGGCACCGGGTTTCGAGCCGAATATCCTGTATCCGGCCTTCATTTCAGCTTCCTTTTTGTCAATGCCAGCGGAAGTGAACTCCAATTTTTCAGCCCGGAACCGCGCCGCAAGCGGATTATCGTTTGCGTTTTCCTCAAGCGCCATCACCGCGCGCACAGCGCGGTCCAAAATGTCGATCTGGGCCGGAAAAGCATCACGAAAAAACCCGGAAATGCGCAAGGTTACATCAATGCGCGGGCGACCAAGAACGGCTGGCGGAATAATCTCGTAGCCTGTTACCCGGCCCGATGCGGCTTCCCAAAGGGGCTTGACCCCGATCAGCGCCATCATCTGGGCAATATCATCGCCGCCGGTGCGCATATTGGATGTGCCCCAGGCGGAAAGTCCCAGCCGTTTGGGCCACTCACCATTTTCCTGCCGGTGGCGGGTAAGCAGCAGTTCGGCAGATTTTTTTCCCAAAGCCCACGCCGCCTGGGTTGGCAGGGAACGTGAATCCACCGAATAGAAATTGCGGCCCGTCGGCAATACCTCCACCCGCCCGCGGGTCGGTGCACCAGAAGGGCCGGGGGCGACAAAACGTCCGTTCAGCGCCGATAGAAACCCGTCAATTTCGGCAGGCCCGCAGGCTTCGATTGAGGGAATAATCACCGCATCAAGCCCTTTCAACACCGCTTTGACGTGCGGCCAATCTGACCGGCAATCAATCTCACCGCTGACAAGCCTCGATGCCAGCAGTTCGATGCGCTCGACAGTGTCGCCATTGCTGCGCCACGGATCTTCGCAAATTTTGAGCAGAATATCCGGCCGCTCTCCCTGCCATCGTTTACCCAAATCGCAATCAAGCGGGTCAAAACCGGCAAGCCCCAGATCAAGCGCAATGGCGCGTTGCAAAGACCGGTCCGCCCCCTCGCCCTCGCCCCGCGGCACCCGTACGAGAGCGACGGCCAGATCATTCTTTAATCGACCTTTTGGCGACAGACCAAAGATGTGCAACCCGTCACGGATTTGCATCTCTTTCAAATCACAAAGATAGGCATCGAGTTTTTCCAGCGCGTCGTTGTCGCTGTCACCACCGGCAATGCCCGCGTCTTCATCAAGGCCGATATCACGAATGAGATCAAGAATTTGGGTTTTGAGATATTTAAGCCGACGCGGGTCGACACCCGCAGCCTCGTAATATTCATCAACCAGCACTTCGAGTTGTTTGAGCGGCCCATAACTTTCAGCCCTTGTCAGCGGCGGGGTCAAATGATCAATAATCACCGCCGAAGAACGCCGTTTGGCCTGTGTGCCCTCGCCCGGGTCGTTGACAATAAACGGATATAGATGCGGCACCGGCCCCAGCGCCGCCTCCGGATAGCAGTTTTCTGACAATGCCAGCGCCTTGCCTGGCAACCATTCGAGATTGCCATGTTTGCCCATATGGGCAATCGCATGGACCCCAAATTGCTCACGCAACCAGCCATAAAATGCAAAATAGCCGTGCGGCGGCACAAGGTCCGGCGAATGATAGGTTTCTTTCGGATCGATGTTGTAACCGCGCGCCGGTTGAATGCCGATCACCACATTACCAAGCCGCATCAGTGGCAAGGCAAATGCATTTTGATCAGCAAGATAATAGGGATCATCCTCAGGTCTGCCCCACCGGGCAGTTACTTCATCCTGAATCTCAACGGGAAGTTTGGCAAAAAAACTGTTGTAATGATTTAACAAAAGCGTTTCGCGAATTTCCCGCCCGTCGGTTGCCGCATTGGTTGGCCCCTGTTGCAAAGCCGAAATCAGCCCGCCGCCATCATCCGGGATATCTTTGAGCGAATAACCCCCGGCTTTCATTGCTTTCAAAACTTCGATGGTTCCAGCCGGTGTATCAAGCCCGACACCGTTGCCAAGCCTGCCGTCACGGTTGGGATAATTGGCCAGCACCAGCGCCACCTTGCGGGCGTCTTTCGGACAATGGTGTAATCGTGTCCAGTTTTCAGCAAGAGTTGCAACAAACTCCACCCGGTCGGCCAAAGGAGCGTGGCTGATGATGTTGGCCTGACAGGCCTCGTCAAAATTTTCAGCCGACTTGAAAGCAATCGCGCGTGATAATATCCGGCCATCAACCTCCGGCAAGGCGACGTTCATTGCCAGATCGCGTGATGATAATCCTTGTGGTGATGCTTGCCATGCCTCTTGATTCCCACCAGCCAGAACCACCTGCAACACAACAGCGCCACCGTCCTCAAGCACAGTCGGTTTGCGGGTTGATCCCGGCGAAGAAACTGCAAAACCGGTCAGGTTCAACACCACGTCCGGCGCATTTTCGCCAAACAGTTTTTCAACTGTCGCGCAGGATATCGCCTCTTTAAGCGAGGTCACATAGACCGGAAGCGGGTTCAATCCGCGTTGGTGCAGCGCTTCAACCAGCGCCTCGACTGGTGCCAGATTGCCACTTTGCACCAGCGCCCGGTAAAATGTGATTGCCACTACCGGCCTGTCCAGCCGCCAATGGGTTTTAACCGTATCAATATCTGGATTTGTCAGACCCGGCCACCAAAGACCGGCTTTTAACAGCGGCGAAGCTGAAACCGGCAACGGCTTTTTAGCAAGCAAGGCATCCACATATTGAAGAAATCCACGGGCATTTTCCTCGCCTCCCTCGACCAGATATTGCCAAAGGGCGGCCTGCTGGTCTTGCCCGACCGTGTTGAACCGCGTCAGCGATGGATCGGATTTATCGTCCCCTGGCAGTACCACCATCGGAATTTTATGGGCGCAGGCCGTCTCATAGAGC
>JALTNS010000161.1 GCA_027000565.1 Rhizobiaceae bacterium
ATACCAATGTAGAAATATTCGCGTCCAATGCGTTGGTAACCGGTGGCAGCGAAGCCGACAGCCCGGTATCTGATGCCAGTGCATCCGCATTGTCACCATCGGAAGCCAATGCATTTTCTGGTGCTGCAAAAGATGCGGCTGGCAGCGCCGGTGATGCGACAAGCGCCTCCGGCAGTGGTGGCGACAACACTGGCGGAACACGCTTTGCAGTTGCGGTAAATTTGTCAAATTCCAGACAGGTTACTGAAGCGAAATATGGCGATGAATTTTATAGTTACCTGAATCCGTTGACCAACTCTGACAGATTGCTCGGCGCTGCAGATTTCAGGGCGACAGTACGAGGCCAGTTTTTTGGCAAAAGTGTCGATGTTGACCTTACCGATCCGGAAACCGCGGTTGTTGTATCTGCAGTCAATAATCTCAATGCGCCAAGGGTAACAGCACTTGTACGGCTCGGTTCAGACCCACTTGAGAATGACACAGATACCGGAAGCCTGACTGGAAAAACATCCCAGGAACTGGATGCCGGTGGTGAACGCGTATTGGTCGGTGCATTTACCTTGGCCAACTGGGACCGTGAAACCAGCGCATCTACGGGGCGGGAGGATGGCGGTGTTTATGGTTATGATCCGTTGATTTCAACCGCGGTTCCGGTTCGAATCGAAGCCAGGAACTTGATCACCAGCTATATTGCACGAGGCGATGTCGACAACTTGTGGTCTGAATATGTAACGACTGCAACATTCGATCCGGAAGCCAACCCGGGTGCGCCGGTGCCAGACCCGTCGACGATTGATCAATATGCGGACGGTACTGGTGTGTTGATTGACGATGGCAACGGGCTTGAGCTGGTGATGTTTGATGCCCAGACAAATGGACGTGGCAGCGAATTGGGCGTCGGCATCAATGCTGCAATTCTTTCCGGCAAGTGGAGTGCTGAAACCACAATTGGTGCTGCGACCAGTATCGGCAATCTGGCGAGTCGGTATGACGATCCTGTTCGCACCGATGGCAAGCTTTCAGTTGTCGATGTCATCTCGCAAAATATCGGTGATGTGGTCGTATCGGCCGGTTCACCGGATGTTGCGGTTTCCGGCGGAACAAACGGATTTGGCGGTTCTGTGTCAATTGTCGATCTCGATTTGAATGCTAAAACGCTTCTCAGCCGCGATAGCAATACAGACACCAGCCAGTTTTATGATGTGAACCTTGATGCAAATCAGGATGTTTTCATCGTTAACCGGGCCCGTTCATTTGGTGAAGCGGTTGAAGGCGGAGGCCTGTCTGGTGCTATCGCCATTACAAGACTGAAAAGCAGAACCGAAGTGCTGCGCGAATTCGGTTCGCGGGTAGAAGTGCGCAATGATTTCAACATGCGTGCCGTTGACAATAACAATATACTCACCCTGGCGGGATCGGGCATTGTCGCCGGCGGTTCGGCATTTGACTTTGGTGTTGCGCTCAATTTCGTCAATCGGACGACGATTGCGTCTACCCTTGCACCTGTACCTGGCCCGGTTAGTTACCGATTTGGACAAACAAGAACCTCTTCAAACAGCACCAATATCAGTGCCAGCACGTTGGGTAATATTCTGGCAATTGGCAGTGCATCTGCAGAAGCCGGTGGCCAGGCGTCTGGCGGTGGCGATGCGCCCGCATCGGGCGATACAGGAACAGTTGATATTGGTAAAAATCAGATCGGTCAGGAAAACGCCGACCAGCTGTCTGAGAGCGTAACCGGATCCAGCGGCGGCGGAAGTGGTGGCAACAATATAGCATTTGCCGGAGATTTTGCCGGAACATTTGCCAGAACCGAAACTATCGCCACGCTGATCGATGCAAGTATCGATGTTGCTGCCGAAGGCGATTTCGGGTTGAAGGCCAATACCGATGTCAACTACGGGATTGCCAGTTCTGTTTCTGCGGTTGCAGTAGATGGTGTTGGCATCAGTGGCAGTTTTGGGCTGGTCGATTCCAGACAGACGACGAAGGCGCGCGTGATCGATTCGCAGATTTACGCAAACGGCGACGACAATACCAGTCCGGGTACAACGACAGTTTCCGCAATAGATACTTCAACTCTCGAAACCCTGGTCAAAGGTCGCAGTGGAGCAAGCCAGTCATCGTGGAGCATCGCTGTTGCTGCAACATTCTCCAGATTTGAAATTAACGCAAAAACCGAAGTTATCGGTTCTTACATCACCCACAGCAGCGAGTTCGGCGGTGGCTTCGGTGGTGGAGAGTTTGGCGAAGAGGAAGAATGCGAATTTGAGGTTTGCGCATTTGATACCGCTCAGGGTCGTGAAACTTCGATAATTTCCAAAGCGGTTGCCAACACAACCCTGCGCGCAGTTTCTGCACGCGATGTGCTGGGCGGCGAAACCAGCAGTGGCCAGCAAATGGAAGGTGTCGGCGACCTCTTCAAAGATGCCGGCGAACAATCTAAAAAAGAAGGCGGCGGATTTAAGGGAATTACAATAACAGTTGCCCCAGCCCGGGTTATTGCCAATTCCAGAACAGAGATTATTGACAGTACTATCCAAAACGACGCCAGAACTGCGTTTTTTGGAGCCAGCGAGCTGGCCGCAGGAGCATTACGGGTTTCCAGTTTCGCGCGCACAAATGTGAACATAGATGCCAGCACCGATACAATAGGGGTTGCCATTGCAATAACCGATACCCGAAGCCTGGTGTCGGTGCGTAATACAGACCTTAATGCCGAAGGCAATGGTACGATTACCGTGCGTTCAACGGCCAAGGAAGACCAAAATCTTGAAGCTGCCTCCGGCTCGCAATCCGGCTTGAAAATAGTCGGAGTGCTTTCACTGCGCGAATTGGATAACCGCGTGTTGGTTGATGCCGATCCTGCATTCGCCTCTAACCGAAGCAATCTTACTGCCGGTTTGGGTGTTGAAATTGCGGCCATTACCACCCGCAGCCTTAAATTTGCCGCCCGCGCTACCGATGGTCGTGATGAGGCGCTGACAATTGCCGGAATATTGTCGCTGGGCGACGCAACCACCTTGACCGCAATGGGTGGTGAAGTTCGCAGCGGTGGAGCGGTAAATGTCGTCGCCCGTTCGACAACTTCAAAATATTCGGCTGAGGCCATTGCCACCAGTGGCGATCTGGCTGAATCCGGCGAAGGGGATGACAAGAGTACTGAAAAAGGCCCGGGACTGGGCGATAACGACAACCTGCTTAGCGCTTTCAAAGATGTTTCAAGCTCTGCTGAAGATCGTGCTACCGGGGAGACCGGCGGGGCGGGGGCAGATGAAAACAGTGATGCCAGTCGCAAGCCGTCTTTTGCCATTGCGTTCAATCTGGAACGCAGTGATGAATGGGTGGAAAGTGCGGTAGGTGGCAGGGTTCTGGCTCGGGACGGCAGTTCCGGCTATCAGGTTGCAGCGCCCGGATTTGCAGGCGTCATGTCACTTTCGGTTACCGCTGAGACACTGGTCAACAGCCTCAACAAACTGACCCGGGTTAAAATGGGTAATGCCGAAACCACATCACTTGGTGCGGTTGGGGTTATCTCTCTTGGTGAATGGATTATCAATACCCGCGCCGCGATTGGCAGCAATACCACGGCCATTAACAGCGGCAGTGTCGGTGTATCGGCCAAAACCAGCCTGCCGACCCAAAACCGTGTGCCGTTTGACGATCTCAACGGCAAAGTAGCAAGTGATTTTGCCGCTGACGATGCTGCTGCGGAAATAGATGTTTCCTCACTGATACCAAAAGCGTCTGAACTGGTTGAGGATGCAGACTGGAACATCCGCAATCAGGGCGAGAGCAATGCAAATGGCGTATCGATTGGTATCGATGTGGCCATGCATCGTTTTGATTTAACGACCACGGCAGAAGTTGTTGATGGTGCACGGTTGTCAACCGGTCCGCTGTCTGTTGGCGCAGTAGCAGACGGTGGCGTACTTTCATGGCGGGTGCCTGTGGAACCTGCGATGGATACGGGCACAGGTGGTGGTGGCGATCCTGAACCGGCGAAATCCGGTTTTGGTGGCGCATTGCAATATCTTAAACTGGACACCGATACAGTTGCGCGGATTGGCGATGTCAGTGGCGGGTTGAATATGAATACCGTCAATCTGACTTCGCAAAATCTGTTGGTTGGCGGGATCAGTACATTCTCGTACGGCAATGTGCAGAATGTTGCATTTAATGCGGCACTTGGAATCATTGATTACAGTGGTTCTGCCATTGCTCTGGCTGATGATGATACGCGGTATCGGGTCGATTCCCTGACTATCACGGCGAAAGACGACAGTGTTTTGTTTGCCTCGACTGCGGCAGCAAGTACCGCTGAGTCGGCTGGAATTGGGCTTGCCGGAAGCCTGATTTTTGCTGACAGGACAGCAAAAGCCGGTCTGAGTGAATTTTCAGCTGATGTGCTGGGCGCTGGCGGGGATTTGGTAACCGCCATATTTGCCAACAATATTGGTGTGTTGAATATTAACAGTGCGGTTGCGGGCGTTGCCCTTGCCAGTTCCGATGCGGGTGCAAGTGCACCGGAGGATGAACCGGAAAACACCGGTGGCGATCAAACTGATAATAACAAACGTAAAAAGCGCATTGTCCTGCCAGATAATGTATTGGGTGATCGCCAAACTGAATATTCTGGTGAACTGGCCGATCAGAATGTCGACAGTGACGCTGAAGGGGGCGATTCAGAAGATAAAAAGTACGGATTTTATATCTCAGCTGACGCCTCTTTGATCTTTCAAAAAGAGGTATCAGTCGCGGCACTGGAAACCAACAACATTATCAATTTTAGATCCGTTGATATTTCTGCCAACAACCGTGGAAGAACATTTGCCGGTTCGGGAGCGGCTGTTTCCGGTGCTGGATCATTCGGACTGGCGGGTTCAGCATCTTTGGGCTTTGCCAATCGTCAAACAAGAGCAATAAACTACGGCGGCACTTTGATTGGCGAACCGTTCGCAACTCCGACATTTTCGCTGACTGCACGTGACAATTCTGTTAGCCGTTTGCTGTCTTCCGGTCGGGCAGGGCCATCCTTTGATATCTCCATATTGGGTAGCGCTGCTATTGCAGTGTCCCAGGCAACAATTATTGCGTTCAGTGACCGGGCAAATATCCAGCAGGTTGATACAGCAACCACCACGGCTGAACGTCTTGGTGGATCGATTGCCATTGCCGGAGCAATTTCAGATGGCGTGGCAGAAGAGTCTGCCGGTGAGGAACCTGCACCTATTCCCCCAATTACCTTGCCGGGTGATACAGGCGGCGACACTGGCAACACGGGTTCTGGTGGAAATGATGAAGAAGAATCCCGTGGCTTGTCCATTGGAGTTGCTTTTGCAGGCAATATTCTTGATGTCGAGACAAGGGCCAGTGCGCGCCAAACCGGATTTAACAACGGTAGAAACATTGCATTCATTGCTAAAAATAGCGCTTTGAACATCGGAGTCGCGGTATCGTCAGGGCCTTCCAACAATGTTGCAATTGCCGGTTCCGCAGTTTTGCAAAAAATCACTCAAACCACCATTGCCCGGCCAACAGGTGTGGTCTCGCCAATTGGTGGAATATTCAGCGTTCTTGCCGAAAACAATTCTGTCAACCGGAGTCGAGTTGGCCTTGAAGGCTCAGCGGATAACTTCGGATTTGGCGGCAGCGGGATCGTTATAATTGACGGGCGCGAGACGATTGCAGAAATCGTCAATAGTGAAATCGACAGAATTAGTGCATTCCTCGTTCCGTCTTTCCAAATTATAGCCAGAAACACCGGTGTGGTTGATGCATTTCAGCAAGCGGGTTTCGGGGTGCCGGAAGGCATTGGTGTTGATCTGTCCGTAGCAGTTGTGACTGCCAGTTGGGAAACCATTGCCAATGTTGCGGGTGTGCAAATCGATAATGCGCAGTCAGTCAATGTAACGGCTTTAGAAGATGCAACCTTGCTCAACCGACAGGGCGCAATGATTGAGGCCGGAAAAGGTGCAGGCACGGTTGGCGCAGTCACAACATTTTACAATTCAGTGGTAGAGGCCAGAATTCGCAACAGCGCGATTAACCGGGCCACCGGGGCTGTTGATGTCAATGCCACCAGCGAAAGCAAAATAGTCACCAAAGGTGTGCGCAATGGCGCAGCCGCAGCAGCTGTCGATGCTTTATTTTCCTACTTGCAGTCCAATGGTGGCACCA
>JALTNS010000162.1:0-19081 GCA_027000565.1 Rhizobiaceae bacterium
GTCATCACCTTCTTTTGTCATCGCCAAAAGCAATCGTGAAAAGGCACCGGCATTTGAAAACCAGTTGACGCTTCCCTCCGGGGTAACTTTCAAATCAAACTGCGGTCGGATCAATTTGAAATTTGCCAGTTCGGGTCGGCCAAATATCGCCGGAAGTAGCCGAAGGTTTCCTTTAAGTGCACTCATTGATACCAGTGGCTCATCACCATATAATCTGGCCATATCAGGGGGGCTGGCAACCACCACATCATTCAGTTTAATGCCTAAAAAAGGCACGAAGGAAAGTTTGGGCTCCCCTTTCAACGTGGTTTCAAGTCCGGTCAATTCTTCAATTCGCGCGGCAATCCGCTCTTTGACAAACCCGGAGGACAGCAGCCACGGTGTCGCAATGGCGGCAATGGCGACCATGATTAATGCCAGAGCTGACAGGATTGCCAGTCGTTTCATTGCAGATACCGCTTGTTCAGATATTGCCGCAAGTTTGATCCCCATCGAGTACAGCGTTACTTCCACAGGCATTGAGCGTAAAAGAATGCCTGGAAGACTAAGTCGTATCATTCAACGATACCAGCAGTCGAGTTACAGTTTGGAAAAACTGCACATTTCAATATCAACAATTATTCCAGCCTGTCATTCCTGATTTCCGGTGATTTGAATTGCCTCCGATATTCGGGTGTGCGAAACCCGGTTAAGATGAACCGTTTCGGGAGAATAATAATGAGTTCTGACCAGCCATTGTGGACACCGGGGGCCGCCGATATTGCTGCCAGTGAATTGAGCAAGTTTGTGGCGACGCTGGATGTGGATTTTCCGTCAACACCACAAGGGTATGATGATCTTCACCGTTGGTCAGTGGAACACAGCGGTCGGTTCTGGAGCGCTTTGTGGGATTATTGCGGTATTATTGGCGACAAGGGAGAACGACTTGTGGCCGATGGAGACAAAATGCCCGGTGCGCGTTTTTTTCCCAACGCATCACTTAATTTTGCCGAAAACCTGTTGCGCCGGAGTGGCGGTGAAACCGCGATGTTTTTCAAGGGCGAAGACAAGGTCGAACGCTCGGTGAGTTTTGATCAGTTGCACGGCCTTGTTTCGCAATTACAACAGGCATTTCTTGCCGAAGGCATAACTAAGGGTGACCGCATTGCTGCAATGATGCCCAATGTGCCCGAAACTGTTGCGGCCATGCTGGCAGCGGCTTCGATTGGTGCTGTGTGGTCTTCGTGCTCTCCGGATTTTGGCGAACGGGGGGTTCTTGACCGATTTACCCAGATTGAACCAGTGTTGTTTATTACCTGCGACGGCTACTGGTACAATGGCAAGCAGATTGATGTGGTTGAAAAACTTCAAAAAATCACACCGCAGCTTGGTGCCAAAAAGACGGTTATTGTTCCCTATCTTGGCATTGCCGATCAGGTTGCAGGCGGGCTTGAAAACGCCGAAACCTTGGCGGATTTTATCGCCGGTTTTGAGCCGGGTGAGATAGAATATACCAGACTGCCGTTTGACCATCCACTGTATATACTGTTTTCATCCGGCACCACCGGCATCCCCAAATGCATTGTGCATTCTGCAGGCGGGGTTTTGACCCAACATCTTAAGGAACATCGGTTACACGGCAATATCAAACCGGGAGACACGGTGTTTTATTTCACCACCTGTGGCTGGATGATGTGGAACTGGTTGATGACCGCTCTTGCCAGTGGCGCAACGCTGGCGCTTTATGACGGATCGCCGTTTTATCCTAATGGCAATGTTTTGTTTGATTATGCCGAAAAAATCGGCATTACGTTTTTTGGCACATCGGCAAAATTTATTGACGCCCTGCGCAACCAGAACATTCGGCCGATTGAAACCCATGACCTGTCATCCATCCAGGTTATTGCCTCGACCGGATCGCCACTGGCACCGGAAAACTTCGATTTTGTTTATGCCGGTATCAAGAGTGATGTACATCTGGCTTCGGTATCGGGCGGCACCGATATCGTTTCATGTTTTGTCTGCGGTGTTCCATGGAAACCGGTCTATAAGGGCGAGATTCAGGGTCCGGCCCTGGCAATGGCAACCGAGGTCTGGAACGATGACGGCCAACCGGTGACAATGGAAAAGGGCGAGCTTGTTTGCACCAGGGCATTTCCCTCCATGCCGGTAATGTTCTGGAACGATGCGGATGGCAGCAAATATTCCGCCGCCTATTTTGAACGGTTTGACAATATCTGGTGCCATGGCGATTTTGCCGAATGGAGCGAGCACGGTGGCATGATCATTCATGGCCGCTCGGATGCGACGCTCAATCCCGGCGGGGTGCGCATCGGCACCGCCGAAATTTACAATCAGGTCGAACAAATGAGCGAGGTCGATGAGGCACTATGCATTGGCCAGGACTGGGACAATGACACCCGCATCGTGCTGTTTGTGCGCCTGGCTGAAGGTGTGGTGCTCGATGATGATTTGAAGAAGGCGATCAAGGCAAAAATCCGCAAAGGCGCATCGCCTCGCCACGTGCCGGCGATCATAATTGCGGTTGCCGACATACCGCGCACCAAGTCCGGCAAGATAACCGAGCTTGCGGTTCGAGATATTGTCCACGGGCGAAAGGTTAAGAATCAGGAAGCGTTGGCCAACCCCGAAGCGTTGGAAATTTACCGCAATTTAACTGAACTATCGAGCTAATCCGCGGATTTTGGCGGGTTTTATGGTTTACAAATAATTACCACAAAATTTACCGTGGTATAATTTGGGACGGTTTGGCTAAAATTGTAAACGCTCTGGCAACCTTTTGTTAATGAATTGGCCCCATGGTCGGCTTTAACGCGGGATCACTTCAACCAAACAAATTCAGGCTAACGGGATCCTGGCCCACAGCATACAGAAATACCAGATTCAGTTAGTACTATCCAATACAGCCTCTTATCCTACTCAATGCGGGCCCAGTGCCCGCATTTTTTTTGCCTGAATCTGGGCGCCTTTGTTTGGAAACTTCCTAACGCGTGCTGGCTGACTGGCCGGAAAGGCCCATCAACAAAACTACCGGCACCATGCCAATCAGGATGATGATCAGCGCCGCAATCGAGGCATCTTCAAACACCGCAAGTGATGCGCGTTCGTAAACAAATGTCGCCAGCGTATTGAAATCAAACGGGCGCAACAGGATTGTTGCAGACAGTTCTTTCATGGTGTCGACAAATACAAGCAATGCGGCGGTGGCAAGCGCCCTTGCCATCAGCGGCAAATGTATCTGCCGCAGGGTTTGTCCGGCGGTGCGACCGAGCGAACGTGCGGCCATGTCGAGATGGCTGGAGATTTTGTCCATGCCGGCATCCAGGGAACCATGGGCAAGAGCCATGAAGCGCACCGTGCAGGCATAGACGATGATGGCCGCCGACCCGCTGACCAGCAGGCCGGTGGAAACGCCAAAACCTGAGCGCATCCAGCCATCAACCAGATTGTCGAATGCCGCCAGTGGAAACAGCACCCCGATGGCGATCACGGTTCCCGGCACCGCATATCCAAGTGATGCCAGTCGCCCGGCCCGCTGCATGGTATTGTTGCGCGAGAGGCGGGCCACATAAACCAGCGAAAATGCCGCAATCACGGTCACCAGCGCGGTCATCGACGATACCATGACGCTGTTTATTGTGGCGCTGGCCAAATCATCGTCGAACAATTGTTCCAGCCGTCTGGAAGAAAAATTGACCAGAGCCGCAAACGGTACAATAAATCCAAGCGCCACCGGCAACAGGCATGCGACAAATGCCAGCGCGGCTTTGATGCCGGACAGCTTAAAACTTGATGGCGGGCGCTGATCGCGAGCAGAACTGTAACGCTGGTGACGGCGGGCAAACCGTTCCACCGCAATCAGTATGATCACGATAACAAGGGTAAACAGGGCAATCTGTGCTGCCCCGGCAAGGCTGCCGCGGTTCAGCCATGTGTCATAGATGGAAAAGGTCAGGGTTTGCACCCCGAGAATTTCCACCGCCCCGATATCGTTGAGGGATTCCATCAGCGCAATGGTAACGCCAACGGCAATTGCCGGGCGGGCAAGTGGCAGGGCAATTTGACGAAACATCCGCCCCGGCCCGGCCCCGAGCGAACGTGATGCTTCCAGAATGCTTGCGCCCTGCATTAAAAACACCAGACGGGTGGTCAAAAACACATAAGGATAAAGCACCAGTGTCATGATGAATACTGCCCCGCCAAGGGACCGAATATCGGGAAACCAGTAGTCGCGGACGGACGCAAACCCAAACGCCCAGCGCAAAAAGCTTTGCACCGGACCGGTATAATCGAGCAATTCGAGGTAAATATAAGCGGTGATATAGATCGGCATCGCCAGCGGTAATACCAGCATCCATTGCAGTATTTTTCGCCCGGGAAAACGGCACATGGCGGTGAGCCATGCAGCGCCAACCCCGATGAAAGCGGTTCCCGCGCCGACCCCGAGCATTAACAATATGGTTGTGCTGATGGCATCGGGCAACACATTGGCCAGTAGGTGGGCCCAGACATTGCCGGAGTTTCCTGCCGCCAGATAAAT
Source organism: Rhizobiaceae bacterium (assembly GCA_027000565.1). Taxonomy (GTDB): domain Bacteria; phylum Pseudomonadota; class Alphaproteobacteria; order Rhizobiales; family Rhizobiaceae; genus SZUA-100. Next base: position 4,541 of record JALTNS010000162.1, read on the forward strand.
CAGGGTCGCCAGCGGCAGAACCAGCAGCAATGCAACCAGCAGGGCCGGAATGACAAAAAGCCGGTTTGCACCCACACCGGCTTTCATTTATTTTTTGCCTTGTGCATCAGCCCGAAAATATTCCCTAAGAGTTCGGGCCGTTGTTGAAACCGACCTTGTCGACCAGCTCGCTGGCCGTTTTGCGGTATTTGGCAACTTCCAGAAGGTCGAGTTTGTCGGCTTTCAATTCGCCCCACGAGCGCACCCGCGCGGAGACCGGTACGCCGGGTTTAACCGGATATTCAAAGTTGGTTTCACTGTATATCTGCTGCGCCTTGTCAGTTGTCAGGTATTCCATAAGTTTGATGGCATTTTCGCGGTTTGGGGCATATTTGGCCAGCACCATGCCGGAGATATTGATGTGTGTACCGCGGCCTTCTGCATTGGGAAAAACAACCCGAACCGCATTGGCCCATTCTTTCTGGACCGGTTCTTTTTCGTTGGTTTCCATTTTTCCCATGTAATAGGTGTTGCCAAGGGCGATATCACATTCACCGGCAAAAATTGATTTCACCTGCGCACGATCATTACCGGAGGGTTTTCGCGCCAGATTGGCTTTCACACCGGTGAGCCATTTTTCAGTCCAATCAACCCCGTGATGGGCAATCAGTGAGGCAAACAGACCGATGGAATAAACATGCTGCCCGGAGCGGGTGCAGATGCGGCCCTTCCATTTCGGATCAGCCAGTTCCTCATAGGTGATGGCTTTTTGTTTGACCCGCTGTTTTGATGCAAAGATTATCCGTGCCCGACTTGTTAGCCCGACCCACTTGCCTTTTGGGTCGCGAAACCGGGCAGGGATGTTTGAATTGATAATTTCACTGTCAATTTTCTGGGCAATGCCCAGAGTGTCGGCACCGGCAAGGCGGCCAATATCAGATGTCAGCATAATATCGGCCGGTGAATTGCGGCCTTCGGCGGCAATGCGCTCGCTCAACCCGCTTTTGGCAAAAATAACCCGCACCTTAATGCCGGATTTTTCGGTGAAGGCCTTCAGCAGCGGTTTAATTAATCCAGGTTGACGATAAGAGTAGATATTGACACTGCCATTGTTGCTGCCAGCCATGACCGGCGAAACCGGCAGGGAGGCGACAACAAAACCCAGGGAGAGAGCGACAAGCGACCTTCGGCCGACTTTCAGACGGAAGATTTTCATTTTCATTTTCCTTCAGCCAACGGGGTTAAAGGCCCCATGGAGTGGATATACGACTTTGATGCGAACCGTTCGCATGTTCCATATGTCGACAATCAATCCGATTGTCAAGAAATAAGCCAAAGAAATCAATAGATTAGAATAATTCAAAAGTATAATTCTTCTAAACTGCAGACCGGATAACCGGTAAAGCATTCAAATAATGGAATATTTACGCCTGTCGTCGCCTGTCACAATACCGGCGGGTAAAAAGGGCTTTTCCACAATGGGGACCAAGAGCGATGAACTATTCTGTCAAAACCCGGGTTGATGGGAAATAAATTTCCACCAGAGTGCCCTCACCGGGGGTGCTTTCAATTGAAAACTGCGCCCGGTTGGCTTCGACCAGCGCCTTGGTCAGCGGCAGTCCCAATCCGGTGCCTTCACCCTGCTGGTGGGAGATCGTCTGCACCCGACGAAACGGCATCAGGGCGGTGGCAATTTCGCTTTCACTCATGCCGATACCGGTGTCACGAATCCGCAAAACCACTTCACCGGTTTCTTCAAAAACGGTGGAGACGATGACCTGACCACCGGCCTTGGTATATTTGATCGCATTGGACACCAGATTGAGAATGATCTGGCGAATACTGCGCGGGTCGGCGACCACCGGCGGCACTGCGCCAGAAAGGCTGGTACGAATGATGATCTGGTCCCGGTTGGCCTGCGGCTGGGTCAGGGCTACCCCTTCGGCGATGATGTCATTGAGTTTGACTTCACTGAAATCCAGTTCCAGCTTTCCGGCTTCAATCTTGGAAATATCCAGAAGATCATTGACCAGTTCCAGCACATGGCTGCCGGAGCGATTGATGTCGCGCAGATATTCGCGGTAGCGGTCGATGCCGATTTTGCCAAACCGTTCTTCCAGCATGATGTCGGAAAACCCGATGATCGCATTGAGCGGTGTGCGTATTTCGTGGCTGATCTTAGCCAGAAAATCAGTTTTTTGATCGCTGGCAAGTTCGGCCTGCCGCCGTGCTGCAACCAGGTCTTCCTCGGCCTTTTTCCACTGGGTAATATCGCGCATTACGGCGCAATAACGATCGGATTCCTCAAGTTTGCCCATGGTGACAAATAGCGGGATCAGGCCGCCCTGAGATTCCCGCCCGATCAGTTCGCGACCATCATTAAGCAGGCTGGCAACCCCGGTGCCGGCAAGGCCGGAAAGATAGTCACGGGCTGATCGATGGCTTTCGCGGGCCAGCAGTTCAGTGATGTTCTTGCCGATCACCGCATCGGCCTCGTAACCAAACAGCGCTTCAGCAGCGCGGTTTATCGACAGAATTTCACCGCTACCCGATAAAACAACAACCCCGTCGGTGGCCGTATCAAGAATGCCGGAAAGCTCACTGGAGCTGATATTGGCAAACTGGCTGGGCAGGGTGTTTCCGGCATCATTGGAATCCAGCAAGGTGGCAGCCGTGGCGGCATCAGTTTTTGCCTGATCCCGGTCCTCGCGAAAGGCCAGCAATAATGCTCGGCTGCCGCTCCACGGCACACTTTGCAAATGCGCTTTCACCGATAACTGATCACCGTCTTTCGAATTGATGCGGGTATAGCCGTCATGTTCACCATCGGGCGCACCCAGCAGGGCTTCAATACCGCCCTGATCTTCCAGATCCTGAATATTTTCAAATCCGGTCAGTTCGGCAAATTCCTGATTACCAAACAACGGCTGATTATCCTTGAAAATAACAACTGCAATCGGCAGCGCTGCCAGAATAGAAGTATCCGGGTCAGGGGCATAATCACCGCCGGAAACCGCAAAGGCAGAAGGCAGATAGGCCTGTTCTCCGTCCGGTTCATCGCCAGTTTCTTCGGTGGAGACTGCCTCATTTTCTAACGGGTCTGTGTCAGGGGTATCAACAGGTGTCAAATCGCTGACATTGTCGGTTTCGACCTTGCTATCAGTTGGAATTTCCGCGGTTTTTTCGGGTTGAACTCCCTTTTCACTGTCGTCGCTGAGTTTTTCAGCGATTTCCTTAAAGGCGGTGCGTTCGCCATCGGACAATTCGCGGTTATTGCGCGCCTGACGCTGTTCTGTAAGATTGACCACCGTGCCGCTGGTTTCCACCGGTTCAATTTCAGGAACTTTCGGTTGTTCTGCTGTTTCAGTTTCGGCCGTTTCGTCGGTAAAAGGATTTATTTGCGCTCGAGCGCTGATACTGTCATCGGCTTCATCGAGGCTGGCCTTGCCCACAAGCGCCAGCCCGGTTTCTTCCGGATCAACAACCGCATCGGCGGTGCGAATGGTGCCAAAGCCATGATAGCCGGTAAATTCCCGTTTCTGGTCAAATGATGGCAGCCCGGCGAGATCAACCGGCACCCGCAAATCGGTGGCTTGTACCGGCCAGAGCACGCTTTTGCCGGACCATGTATCGCCGCGTTGCAGCCGTTCGTTGATCGAGCCATCACTGTCAAAGCTGAATGTGCGGGCAATATCCTTCCATTTGTTGCCAATAATATTGGCGGCCAGCGCCCCGACAGTATCGGCAAGTTCCGGCGATACGGTGGTGAACCGGTAGTCGGCATCCATGCGCCAGGCAAACCGGGTTGGCCTGCTGGTCGAGACAAACTCAAACCCCTCGCCCGTATCTCCTTTTATTTCTGCCTCAACGCGTTCGGCCGCGGCTTTATCGCGTTTGTCTGCTGCCGCAATACTGGCAGTAAAAAGACTTAGATCCATCGGCGGAACGGTTTTTGTATTGTTGATATCGATTACATCGCGATCAACGTCGCCTGGTTCTGCCTCTTGTATATCGTGATCAGCTTCCGCAGACACCCGGTCCGACACATCCGGCGTTGCATCGTCGCTGACTGTTACATCTTCCGTGTCGATTACATCGACATTTTCTGTCTCGTCCGGGGTTTCCTCGACCGGTTCAGTCTTTGGCTGACGATAGTACCAGCGCTGTAATTCAACCCCGCCATCTCCGGCGGTCAGGCTCGGCCGACGTGACGAAAACTGCGAAAACCGCGGTTCCCCGCTTTTTGAAGGCTCATCTAATGGTTGCTGTTCGGGTTCAATATTCCCGTCATCCGCAATTTCACCATCGGAATTTTCGGATGATTGAACCTGAGTGTCTTCGCTTTCTGCTGCGGTTGTTTCGACCTCGTCAGCCAAAATCAGCAAATGCAGCGGAGGATCATCACACAATCGGGCGATACCGGCCGCCAGGGTGCGGTTACCGGTTTCAACAAGGCGCTTGACCAACCGGTCATTTTCGTTTGCAACCTCGTCAATTAATGTGGTGCGGGTGGCAAGATCTACATCATAGTCTGAAAAATTGTCCGACGCGCTGATCAATCCACCATCGCCATCAAGCACAGCGGAAAGGGTTTTGACACCGGTGAGACTGGCAACCGTCATGGCCGCCATGTCTTTCTGACTGAATGCAAGGCCCTGAAGGCTATCGGTCACCAGCAACACGGCCTTATTGCCATCGGGCAGATCGATACCGGAAACACTAAAATTCACCAGTCGGCTTTTCCAGCCGCTGCTGATACGCATCGCAGCTCCAACCTCATCGTCATCTTCAAGTTGGGCAATGGCGGACGATATCTGTCGCCTTACAATGCCTTTCAGCGACACGCTCGCCGATGAAAGATCGCCAATCCGGTCTATTCCGAGAAATTTCAACCCCTCACTGTTGGCCCAGTATAATTCGCTCAGGTCATGGTTGATGATCAACGCTGCGCGCGGCGAAATCACCAGCGCACGCACTTTTTCAAGAACACTCAAATCAAGATAAGGATAGTGCGTCATTCAATTACCTGTGCATTTACGACCCTGCAGGGATACCCAAAAAGGCAATTGACGAAGTCTGCATCTTAGCATCGGCACGCCTGAAACCGAAACAAGCAATGAACCGGAGCAGATGCGTATTTCTGCCACAACATCTCGCAACCGGTGGGGCTGCTGTACCGGACCGCGCCAAAATTACCCTTAATGAAGTGTTAATACAGCAATATTGCATGTTTTTCCATGGTTTGAGGGTAAATGAGGCCAGCAAACCGCAGACACAGTTAACGTCCGTTCGACAAATGATCCCGCAAGGCAGATGATGACACAAAATCCACATTTGCCCACTTGCATTCGCGGCCCATTGAACGTATTTCAATTTTGCTTGCAGAAATTACGGCAATATCCCGGAATATCGGGTGAATGACCTGGGTCAGGGACGTAAATTTTCGAGCATTGTGCCTGTATTCAGGTCTATGCGACTGTAGCTCAGCTGGTTAGAGCGCTGGTTTGTGGAACCAGAGGTCGAAGGTTCGAACCCTTCCAGTCGTACCATTTATTCAAAAAAACCGGTGGCTGAAATCCTGCAATGCAGGGGCAATTCGCATTCACAATCGACTTGTGATAGCGTTTTTCGACGATGTTTTCAAAACCGGCTCTTTCTCCCGTTGCACTGGTTGTCCTTGTGGGCGCCATCGTGATTGCAATGGCCATTGGCCTGCAAAAAAGCCGCGCATCCAGCGGTGTAGATGTGGCGATTGTCATTGCCCTTGATGTTTCCGCAAGTGTTGATTCAGGCGAGTTTGAGCTCATGCGGGACGGGCTGGCCGCAGCCATATCATCTCCCCAGGTGGTCAAGGCAATGGTCAGCGGCAAACATGGTGCGGTGGCCATCAATGTCATGCAATGGTCGGGCTTTAGTGAGCAGGAAGTCAAGATTGGCTGGACCAGGCTTTCATCTGAAAGCGAAATTCACGAATTTGCTGAACAGATCAGGCAAACCACAAGGCGCTACAAGGGCGGTGCGACCGATATAGGCGGTGCGCTCAGTTTCAGCCGGGAACTGGTATTGGCACTACCGTTTCAGGCAACCAGAACCGTTATTGATATCGCCGGTGATGGTCCCAATAATGTCAATTATTCGCCGACCATTGAACGGGACAAGGCGGTTAAAGAAGGTATCACTATCAACGGACTTGCGGTGGTTGGCGAGGTGCCGATACTGGTTGACTATTTCAATCAATTTGTCATTGGCGGGCTTGATGCCTTTGTCGAAAAGGCGGCGGATTACGACAGTTTTGAACGCGCCATGCGGCGCAAACTGGTACGCGAAATCGGCACCATGTTCTTGTTTTGAATAATATTTACTATCCGGCTGATACCTGGTTACGCCCGGCATTCTTGGCCGCATATAGAGCTTCATCGGCACGGTTGAGAAGGGTCGCAAAGTTTTTGTCACCCACACCTAATTCTGAAACTCCTATGCTGGCTGTAACGCTGAGTTTATAGGCATCCGAAAGGATTGTGGTGGTTTCGATCTTGCTACGCAACCTTTCACCCAACAGCCCTGCTCCCTCAAGATCGGTTTCCGGCAAAAGAATGGCAAATTCCTCACCGCCCAGCCGTCCGGCACAATCTATCCCACTACGCGAGAGGCTTCGGCAAATCTGCGAGACTGCAACAATTGCCGCGTCCCCCGCGGCATGGCCAAAACTGTCATTGACCTGTTTGAAATGATCAAGATCGAGCATCACCAGCGACAGTTGCTGATTGTATCGTTGGCTGCGAAGAAACTCCGACACGCCCTTTTCCATAAATGAGCGCCGGTTGGCGAGGCCCGAAAGCGGATCAGTTTCTGCCAGAATACGTAACTTGTTTTCTAGCCTGCCACGGCGGGAAATTTCCGCCTCCAGTGCCACCCGCACGCTCTCAAGCGCCTTTGCGCTTTCCTCAAGCCGGGTGGTTTGCTGTTCGAGCTGTTCAATTCGCGCGCTATACCGGGTGATGTCATTCAAGGTCATCACCAGCCTTTGCTCGACCGGCACAACACTCAATTGCAGAACCAGCGGTATTATCTGATTTTGAAACTGAACCATTTCGGTGCGCGGTTGGTTTTCATGCCAGGCGCTGTTCAACACATCGGTTACTTCAGGATTTTCCAGCAGCGAAGCTTCGCTTGTACTGGCGACTTCGCTCAGTTGAAAATACGCCGAATTGGCAAAGAGCACCGCATATTGCGACGGATAAATCTGGCCGTCGAGTTTAGGTTCGACAACCACAATTGATGTTTCGGTTGTCTCAATGGCCTCATTGATGAGTGAAGGAAACGGGTCAGGTTCGGTTATTTGGGCTATGTGCATATCCAGACTCAATAAACGCTATGGTTGATCTGAATATATAACACACTTATTGCGATATTGTTACCAGACTAAAACAGGGAACCCTGATTATCGTTGGGAGTTTTTGGCTTGCTTGCTTTTTTTGAAGCCGCTGGCCTGGCATTTTGTACCTTGCCTGCAGTACGCACGATTCTTGCATCCGTATTACCATCACGCATTTCAATGCTAATCGGTGCGCCGTCCTTGTACTGGCCAAGAGCGGTAATTGCCCGCCCGTCGGTGTTTTTGATAACCGCAAAACCCCGGTCCAGCACCCGTTGATAGGAAAGGGTTTCAAGCACTCTTATCGAGTTTTCCAATTGGGTTTTCAGGCCGGTCAGCCTAAATTGCATGGCCCGGTTGAGGCGGGTTTCCCACTCGGAAATTTTGATTTTCTGGTCGCCAACACGCATGGAAATATACCGGGGTGTTAACCGTCTGGTGGCCCCGTCAAGCCGGGTTCTTTTATGGCGGCTGAGATTATACAGCCCCAGAGCATTGGCCCGGGCAAGGTTTTGCAAACGCTCACGCTGTCGGGTTATGCGCTCGATCAGCGGGCGATGGGACAGGCGCAGTCCGGTACGTTCAAACCGTGCCCTTGCCTGTTGGCTGTTGGCCGCCAGCGCCCGTGGCAGCCGCCCGGCTGCTTCATCAAACCGGCGACGTGGCAGGGCCAGCAACGTATCAACCGAGGGTAAAGCCCGGACCAGACTGCGCAAAGCGGTGCGGTTTTTCTCGAAATACCGCACCTGTGCCCGTTTCAGCCGCAGGGATAGATCTGCCAGCTGGGCCTGCAATTCAGCCTTGACCGGCACCGCCTTTTCAGCCGCTGCCGTCGGGGTTGGCGCGCGCCAGTCGGCCACATGGTCAATCAGGGTCCAGTCGGTTTCATGGCCAACGGCTGAAATCAGCGGGATATGACTATCTGCCGCCGCACGGACCAGAACTTCGTCGTTAAAACCCCACAGATCTTCCAGACTGCCACCACCGCGCGCAACAATGAGCAGGTCAGGTCGCGGCAACGGGCCATCGAGTGGCATTTGGTTGAAGCGGGTTATTCCATTCGCGACTTCAGCGCCCGAAGTTTCCCCCTGCACACGAACCGGCCATACCAGCACGTGCAACGGAAAACGGTCGGACAACCGGTGCAGGATATCGCGAATAACCGCGCCGGTTGGCGAGGTAATCACCCCGATCACCCCGGGCATGAAAGGCAATAATTGTTTTCGATTGGCATCAAACAGCCCTTCGGCTGCAAGTTTTTTGCGTCGTTCCTCGAGCAGCACCATCAAGGCGCCCGCCCCGGCCGGCTCAAGATTGTCGATGACGATCTGATATTTTGACGAGCCTGGATAGGTGGTCAGCTTGCCGGAGGCGATCATCTCCAGCCCTTCTTCGGGCATGAATTTTAACCGCGAGGCAACCCCGCGCCAGATTACCGCTTCAAGCCGGGCTTTTTCGTCCTTGATCGAAAAATAACAATGGCCGGATGAGTGGGGTCCGCGAAACCCGGAAATTTCACCGCGCACCCGCACATTGCCAAATGTCTCCTCGACCGTGCGTTTAAGCTTGCCGGAGAGTTCGCTGACCGTCAATTCAAGCGCATTGGTGGATTTTGGCGAATCAATCATGGACCGACTCTAACGGATTGAAGCGGTATCGTGTATCAGGCATTTGCACCACCCAGACAACCGGTATTGAGCGCCGGACTTTCAAAAAAGTCGTGGGCGATGAAATTACTGCCAAGGCTTTCGCGAATGTGGTTGGCCATCGCCTCAACGGTCTTGCTGGTCAGGTCATTTGAGCGAATGAGGGCAATTTCGCCATCGGGCAGATCGGGAAAGCCGTCTTTTTCTCCAAGAATGCGCATGCCCGGCTGAACAGCGGATTCAGGCAAAACAGATACCGCAAGCCCGCTCAACACCGCGGATGCCAGCACCATGGTCGACCAGCTGGAATATAATAACCGGTGGCGTCTTCCCACCCGCCCGAGCGCAGCAAGTCCCCATTGCCGCCAAAGGCAGGCCTGCCGCCCGAAGGCCACCGGCAATACAGGCTCCTCGTGGGTAACGTGGCGATCAGACGTCACCCAGTGCACCGGCTCCTTGCGCAAAATTTCCGAATTCCCCATTCGGGAATCCTGGGTGACAATCGCCAGATCAAGCTCATTTTTGGAAATAAGTTCAAGTAGATTAGACGAGGGTTCACAAACAACGGTCACCTCGACCAGCGGATTTGAAACGGCAAATTTTGCAAGAATTTCCGGCAGATAACGATTGGCATAATCGTCCGGCGTGCCAATGCACACGGTGCCGTGCAACACATCGTTGCTGAATGCGGCAAGGGTCTGGTTGGACAATTCTACAATCCGTCTTGCATAGGCAAGCAACCGTTCGCCATGTTCGCTTAGCGATACAGAACGGCCCTCACGGTGAAACAGTGACTGGCCCAAATGCTCCTCAAGCCGTTTGATCTGCATCGACACCGCAGACTGGGTCTTGTGTACCTGACCGGATGCGCGGGTAAAACTGCCGGTATCCACAACAGCAAGGAAGGTTTGCAAACTATCAATATCGAGCGGTGCTGGCATAAAATTTCCTATCAAATAAATTGATGTATGACATTAGCAACATTCGTTGGACTGATCAATCTTTATTCCTAAATGTAGTTTCTACAAAGGAGAAAGCCCATGAGTGACATTACCTGCCATCGCCAGTCCTTGGCATCAGACCACACAAGCAGGCGTTCCCAATCAGGAATCTTTGCCGCAATTTACAGCAGCATTAAGCAATATTTACGCCGTATGGGCCGCCGCAGACATCTGGAAACGCTCAACCGGTTAAGCGATCAGCAGCTGTCGGATATCGGTATTACCCGCGGTGACATTTATCAAAGTGCAAGTCTTGGCAATGATGAGGATGTCACATGCCATCTGGCGCGGATTGCCAAACAGCGGCGCCAACTGATTTATCGTTCGGGCAATCAGGGCGGCGATTTTTTATAATAGGCTGGCGTCAGAAATTGCGGTTCTCAACTCTTTGACAGGCGCGCCCGGCTCCCCTTGCCGCGAACGCGCAAAAGAACCGTTCCTTGCCCGGCCTTCGCATTGGCATCCCAATTGAAGGCCGGGTCTTTTTTGGTTGAAAATGTTCAATTTTAAGCGCAGGTTCCTTGCCTTCGACAATCGTCGTAAAACCCTCAGGTTTCCAGATGTCCACATCCCGAATTACGGCGGCACGTTCCGCGCCTGCCACCGGTACCAGGCCACGTCAGCCGTTAATGCCGCTTGACTATGTATTGTTCACAGTTTCAGTGCTTTCCTGGAGTGCCAGCTGGTATGCGCTTAAATTGCAGGTCGGTGTGGTCCCGGTTCAGGTTTCAATATTCTGGCGATATGTTCTTGCAGCAGCCGTCATGATTGTCTGGGCGTTGCTTGCCCGCGCCCCCATGCGGTTTTCGCTATCGACCCATGTGAGTTTTATACTGATGGGCGGGTTGATGTTCTGCATCAATTTTGCCCTGTTTTATTACGCATCCGCCTATCTTGCTTCCGGGCTTTTGTCGGTGATTTTTTCGCTTGCAGCGGTGTTTAATATCATCATCGCAATGGTTTTTCTGGGGCTGCGCCCCGGCACCAATATATTGTTTGGGGCATTGCTTGGATTTATTGGCATAGCGCTGATGTTCTGGCCTGAAATTGCCGGACAAACCTTTAATCGCGGCGCGCTGTTCGGGGTTGGCCTTTGCATTGCCGGAACATTGTCCTTTTGCACCGGCAATCTTATATCCGCCTCTCTGCAAAGGCGAAAGATCTCGGTGTTGTCGGCCAGCACCTGGGGCATGACCTATGGTGCGGTGTTAAGCGCGGTTATTGCGCTCCTCAATGGTGATGAATTTATCATCGACTGGAGCGCAAGCTATCTGGCTTCTCTGGTTTTTCTGGCCGTAGTTTCATCGGTCATTGCCTTTGCCGCCTATCTTACCCTTTTAGGCCGCATTGGCTCCGACCGCGCCGGTTATGCAACGGTGATGTTCCCGGTGATTGCCCTGTTGATTTCTGCCGTTTTGGAAGATTATCAAATGGGCGCACTGGCCATAGGCGGGCTGGTTTTGGTGATGATCGGCAATGTTTTTGTGCTTGGCTCGGCGAAAAACAAGCCGCAGGTCAACGTTTCTTCAAAAAATCATTAAAGATGTTTTCGATGCCGTTTTGATAGGAATCATCTGAGCCTTTGCCGGCATCCAGCATATCACCGAATATATCGGTGAGATTACCGCCCGAAGGAGGGCGTCGCCGCTGGCCACCTTGTTCAATTTGCGGTTCGCTTTCATCTCGGTCGAGAAAACTGTCAAGCAGATCACCAAGCGGATTATCGTCTTCAACCGGTGCACCGGAGGATGTGCCAGGCCGGTTCCTGGTTGAACGGCTGCCCTGGCCCAACATGTCTTCAAATACCTGGCCAAGCCCGCCTTCATCGGTGGTTCGACGCTGGTTCGGTGTTGAACGGCTGGTTTTCCCCTGTCCGCTCAGCATGTCTTCAAACACCCGCCCAAGCGGGTTTTCTCCATCTGTTGTGCGTCGTTGCGGGGCTGAGCTACGTCCCGCCCCACCGCCAAGCACATTGCCGAGAATTTGTCCTAGAATACCGCCGCCACCGCCGGCTGAACCCTTGGTTGCTCCCTTAAACAGGGAGCCCATGACCATTGAGGCCAGGGACGGTAACATCTGTTTCAGCATCGACTGACCTAGCCCCGTGGCCTGAGAGGCCTGCAATGTCACTGCGCGGCTGACATCCTTGGAACCCAAAACGTGGTTCAGAATTTTATTGCCCTCCTTGACCCCATCATCCGACAAAGCCACATCCGGCTGATCGGCATATTGCTCGTGGCGACCGCTCGATAGTGCCTCGATGAACGACCCAGCCCCCATCGGTGAGGCAACATTGCGCTTCATGCCAACGGAAAGAGCCGGTGCCAGGGCTTCAACGGCCTGTCGCGCCTGCTCTTCCGATATACCAAACTTGGAACTCAGTTGCGATAGTGGTGACGAATCGCCGGAATTGAGCAGCAGATCGATCATTGATGGCATGGTATTCTCCTGATGAGTGAAAGCATTTGACCTTGGGTAATATTAAACTGCGGTCAAAGATTGTCAAAACTTCTAACGCAACCTTGCCTATTATTAATATGCAAATTCTTCAAACACATGATCAATATCCCGGTCCCAGCTGGAAGCGTAATATTTCAACATGCGCTCGGCACTGGTTTCACCAAGCGCTACCACTTCCTCCAGTGAGGCCAGAAAGTGCACCTCGTTGCCGCCATCGACATTCAGCCGGTTGCGGGCAGCCAGTCCGTCGCGGGCGATGTCCAAACAGGTTTTGGCGATATCCAGCACGCTTTGATCGCCAAGTTTGGCGTTTAACCCAAGCCGGGGAACATCTTCACGCATCGCAAATACTTCATCATAGGTATAATTGCGGCTCAACTCGTCCACCCGCCGAAGGGCGTCATCATCGTAAAGCAGGCCAACCCAAAACGCCGGAAGCGCGCAAATACGCCGCCATGGCCCACCGTCGGCCCCACGCATTTCGATGAATTTTTTCAATCGCACATCGGGGAAAAGCGTGGTCAGGTGATTGTCCCAGTCGCCGATTGTCGCCTCGCCATTTGGCAGTTCATGGCGCAATGCCCCGTCCATAAACTGGCGGAAAGTCACATGGGTGCAATCATGGTATTTGCCATCACGCAATACAAAATACATCGGCACATCCAAGGCCCAGTCGACATATTGCTCAAAGCCGAAACTCTTGTCGAAAACAAATGGCAACAGCCCCGATCGCTGGTTGTCGGTATCGCGCCAGATATCAGAGCGCCAGGAAAGCAACCCGTTGGGTTTGCCCTCGGTAAATGGCGAATTGGCAAACAGCGCCGAGGCCACCGGTTGCAACCGGGTTGCGACCTGCATTTTTGTCCGCATGTCATCTTCCGAACTGAAATCCAGATTTACCTGAATAGTGCAGGTGCGATACATCATGTCGAGGCCCTGAGTACCCACCTTCGGCATGTGATTGGACATGATTTTGTAACGCGACTTGGGCATTTGCGGGGTTTCGGAAAGCGACCATTTGGGGCTGGCACCAAGGCCGAGAAATCCGATGCCCAACGGTTCCGCCACTTCACGAACCTGAGTCAGATGTCCATTGCTCTCGCGACAGGTCTCGTGCAGGGTCTCAAGCGGTGAACCGGAAAGTTCGAACTGCCCGCCCGGTTCCAGCGAAATTGCGCCTTTGCCATCCTTCGCCACCAGCCCGATGATATTGCCATCATCGATAATCGGTTCCCAGTCGGTTTTTTCCTGCATGCCTTCCAGCAAGGCGCGAATGCCGCAAGGCCCGCCATAGGGAACCGGTGAATTGTCGATTTTATAGAACCCGAACTTTTCGTGTTCGGTGCCGATGCGCCAGTCTTCCTTTGGTTTGCAGCCGTCTTCCAGCGTTGCAACCAGTGCCGCCTTGTTTTCAATCGGGGTGTCATTGCTGATATCACGGGCCATGCGCCAATAATCCTGTATCTGTCGATCCGGTATAAAACTTCAAGCCGGGTCTGGTCTGGATATGGCGAAGGTTACCACCATAAGTTAAAACAATTAGAGGTCAGTTGCGCCTTGTGCAAGGTGATTTCAAGTGTGCCACTGGTCAATAATATTGATGGCAAATATCATAACACTAATGCCAGTCACCGATGGTTGCCTGAACCACCGCCAGCGCTGCAACGGCGGCCGTATCGGCCCGTAACACCCGGGGGCCAAGCGGTATGGCGGTGACGAAGGGTTTTGAGCGCAATAATTGCCGTTCCTCTTCTGAAAACCCGCCCTCCGGGCCAATCAGAACGGCCATTGGCCCAGGTTCTAGCCCGTTGAGCGGCGCCAGCGGGTTTTGGCTTTCCTCGCCCTCGTCGCAATAGATCAGGCAGGTATCGGCGGGCCAGTTTTCGAGCATACCGGCAAGTCTGGCCGACTCCAGATATTCCGGCAGCGAAATAATACCGCATTGCTGGGCCGCCTCGATAATACTGGTTTTGATCTTTTCCGGGTTTACTTTTGAAAACTGGGTAAATTCGGTAATCACCGGCTGAATTTGTGATGCCCCCATCTCGACAGCCTTTTGTACCATATAATCCTGTCTCTT
>JALTNS010000162.1:19091-21336 GCA_027000565.1 Rhizobiaceae bacterium
ATATAATCCATTCGGGATTTTTTCAGCGGTGCAAAAAGAAACCTCAAGCGGCCCGGTTCCGGTTGTTTTCTGGTCCGGGTTTCGGGAACGAGCAAAACATCCTTGCGCCCCTGAACCACAATATCGGCCAGCCATTCGCCATCGCGACCATTAAACAGCAGAATTTTATCGCCCTGTTTGTGGCGCAGTACGCTCAAAAGATAATTCGATTGTTTGCGGTCGAGCTTCACCGGCTGAATGGCGGCAAGCGGCCCGGCCACATAAAGTCGTCTGGTGGTAAAATCATAACGCGGCATTGCAGGCATTCCCGAAATTAACGACGATTGCTGTTTGTCGTTTTCCAGATAATCAAAGCATGGTTTTATATCCTGATCCACCGGATAAACAATCAGGTTTGCCGCCATGCTGAAACGTCTGTTCGATATTGTTGCATCTCTTTTGGCCATGCTGGTTCTGGCGCCGGTTTTTGCTCTGATCGCGATTGGTGTTTCGTGGCGCGACGGGTGGCCTGTATTTTATTCGCAAATCCGGATTGGCCAAAATGGCCAACAGTTCCGGATTTACAAATTTCGAACGATGAAAAATTCCGGTGCAAGCCATTTGCAGGTAACAGCCGCCAACGACCCGCGGATTACCCCGCTTGGCCGGTTTTTGCGCCATTCCAAGCTTGATGAACTGCCACAACTGTTTAACGTGTTGAAGGGCGACATGAGCATGGTCGGACCGCGTCCGGAAGTACCGAAATATGTGGAATTGTGGAATGAGCGGCAAAAAAACCTGATCCTTTCGGTCCGCCCGGGGATAACCGATCAATGCCAGTTGATGTTTCTCAATGAGGAAAAAATACTGGCTGAAAGCGCTGACCCGGAACGCACTTATATTGAAATAATCATGCCGCAAAAGTTGCGAATTTGTGAGGACTACACTCAAAATTCAGGGTTTGTGGATGATTTGAAAATTCTTCTGGCGACAATTGGCCTGTTGGCGTTCGCGCGCAATGGCAAAATCGCCGACCTGTTAACCGCCAATGGTAAGGTTAACAAAGGATAATTTTCGCAAGATCATTGTATCGGGCGCGGTAAAACATCAAAATGCATTTGAGAAACTACCGATCCCGAGAGTAATTTCATGGTTGCGGACCCTTCAAAAATTCTGGTCACCGGCGGCGCCGGTTTCATCGGCTCCCATGTGGTTGATCACCTGCTGCGCACCTATCCCGGAGCCGCGCTGCGCATTCTCGATAATTTCACCTATGCGGCGGATCGTCGATATCTTGATGTGGCGGTTGGGAGCGGGCGGGCAACCATTATCAGGGGCGATATTTGTCAACCGCAAGTGGCCCGTTCGGCGGCGAACGGTGTTGATCTGATTGTCCACCTGGCAGCCGAAAGCCATGTCGATCATTCGTTTAATGAACCCGACCGGTTTAGCAGAACCAATGTCATTGGCACCCAAACCCTGCTGGAAGCGATGCGCCAGCAAAAGGTTCCCCGTTTCATTCACATCAGCACCGACGAGGTCTATGGCGATGAAGCGATAAATCCGTGCGATGAGGCTGCGGATTTTTTGCCAACAAATCCCTATGCCGCATCCAAGGCGGCGGCTGAAATGTTGATACGGGGTTATCGCCGGTCTTTCGATCTCGATATTACCATTCTTCGCCCTAATAATATTATCGGCACAAGGCAATATCCCGAAAAACTCATTCCGCGTTTCATCGCCCTTTCCAGCCTTGCCCGACCGCTGACAATCCACGGATCCGGCCACCAGACGCGCTCGTTTCTGGCGGTTGCAGATTTCTGTCGGGCATTGACCGCCATCATCGACCGCGGTGGAGAAAATGAAACCTATAATATTTCCAGCGACAATGAACATTCGGTTCTTGAAATCGCCCGGTTGATAAAATCCCACCTTCCCGGCCATGGCATTGATCTGGTTTATGAGCAGGGCAGGCCGGTAAATGATGAGCGTTACCACATCAATGGCACGCGACTGGCCGCTCTTGGCTGGCAACCGACACTGACCTTGAAGGATGTTTTGCCGGAAATTATCGATTGGTATCTCAACCACCCGGACAAATTGGCAATTGTAGGTTTGCCCTTGCGCAGTCCAGATGAAATCACAAAATTGCCGTCGCCCGGCGCATTGTTTGTCGCCCGGCCCTATTTGCCAGTCGAATTGCGAAGCTGAAAAAATATTCGATCAAAGCGGGTTATGCCATTTTGGCCGGTAACCCGCTTTGATC
>JALTNS010000163.1 GCA_027000565.1 Rhizobiaceae bacterium
GTCATTTTCTTTATCCGGTTAATCGTGCCGGTATCAGCAGATAAGGGTACCAGAAGCCAATCATTGCTATAGACGGTTGCGAACTCGGTTAGGATTAATTGCGCAAGATCGGTTTTTTCAACCGTGATCCCGCCAAAAAACACCTCGCCCTCTTCAAAATCCCAAAACCTTTCGGCTGGCATCCCCGAATAGGCAACGGGCGTTGGCAAAACCGTTTGGGTGGCCATTCGGCCCGCCGGTTTGTTGTTGCCCGATGTGGCTGAGATATCAAAGTCTTTCCAACCCAATTTACCGCCGCCATAATCATGCGCTCTCAGGCCAACACGAGTGCCTTTTTCCAATGCATTGACCCCAAAAACATACTCCTGTTTTTCATCGCGCCAGGGTTTTGTAACCGACGGGTCCATAAATCTGTTTGAATAATACCGCGACCAGCTTTTGAACTTCTGCGTCAACTCGCGCAGTGAAATGCCGCTTTGATCTGCCAAATCTGCCAATTCTATTTCGCCTGCAATCAAAGACCGCGCGTCAAAACTGCCCCGTGACAAATGACGTATGGCCACATCATTTCGCTCAGACTCTGGCGCTTTTGGCCGATTTAGAGGGAAATGTTTTTGTAATAAAACCGTCAGTTTTTCGCGGCTTTTGGCATCGAACTGGCGCAAAAACTGCAATCCGGCCTCGCCTGCCATCCGAAATGCGGCAGGACCATCCACCGTCGCGCCCGCCTCAACGCGGGCTTCCAGAATGTCTTGGGAAGAAACCGGCATTTTGGGGTCGCTTGATTTGTCGCCAACCAGTTCTGTTACCCGTCTGGACTCGGATTCAATATTCACATATGCAATCGACGCTGCAATATCCCCCTCAAAACCGCCAAATTGCCATTGCCGCGCCAGCAACCACAAAGGATCAGCGACACGAGATTCCAGCCCCGCCTGTATATCATGGGTGCGATGGGAAAACCATAACCGCGCCCAACTGGTACGACCGCTCATGACAGCCCCCCCGGTTTCAGCGATGGTGGCGCAAAAATCGCGGGCAATAGCTGGTTCAACGCCGGCATTGTATCACCGTCAACACCCCGTATCAGTGCCAAATCAAAAGCAGTGCGAACTGTATTGACCATCAGCTCATAGCTCCAGTTTTCACCTTTAGGCGGCACTGCCAAAAGCATACATTGCGGTGCTTCGGTACTGGGCGCGTCAAAATGAAAAGCCACCGCCGCATCGGTTTTTGCGTCTGGTAATTGATCAACGATCTCGTCAACGATTAACCCTGCCAAACCGGATTTCGAGTCCAGCAAGCTGCCATCGGGTTGGATGCTGATCATCGAATATCGAGGCCCGCCATCACGCGACACCTTGTCGACCGCAATCCATGACTGGGCTTTTTCAACCGGCCATTGCGCCAATTGTATCGTCGGGCCGTATTCTGGCAAAATACAGTCCTGCAACATCAGTGCATCGTTCAAATCCCTCATTTTGGCACGGACATACCCTGTTTTTTCTATCCAGTGATGCGGTGTTTCAGATGACAGATTGATGGTTTTTTGTGACATGCCGGTCACAAAATCAAATTTGGCCGGATCCCCTGGCACAAACCGCGCTGTTGCCGCGAAATTGTCGCCAAAAACCGACCGCAAAACTTTGCGCGCATTTTGTTGCGTCGCCAAAGAGTCATCAGTCATTATTTTTTGTGCTGCGAGCTGTTTAAGCGTTATTAGCAATTTGGGCAGCACGCTGCGCGCTGTTGCAATCACATCATGATTTTCTTGCCGGCTCAATGGCCCAATCAGCCCGTATTGCGCCAGCGCGGCCAGTATTTTTTGCACCTTGGCAATCTGTTGGCGGCTAAATGCATCACTGCTCGACCCATCTTGGGTTTTGAGGTATTTGTGCAGCGTTTTAATATGCCCAACCACAAATTCACGCACTGTTTCTGCCCGCGTCACCAACGATTTCAGGTCGATGCTAGGCTGTGCGTCCGTGTCCGACATAAAAGCAATGTCGCGCGTGTCCATTGGTCGAGCGGCCAGAATGACCCGTCGCCATGCAAAACAAAGATCAAGTATTGCAGTATCACCTGACATCAGCGCAATGTTGGCTGGTTTTGTCTTGGTCAACGCGGCGATGGCGTTGCATATCCGCACTGCCAAACCGCCCGCTGGCGCAATTGGCACCGCTTTCAGATCATGTAAGAAATCAAGCGCCCCACCGATATTTGCCTGCTCAAGCAACACCGCCATTGTAACCGATTTTTCCACGCTTGTTTCTGATGCACCGTCTTGTTCGACATATCGAAACAGAATTTTGTCCGGTTCTGGCAATATCGCCGCAACAAGTCGTTCCATATCCGGGTCGGCAAAAGCGCGCGGGCTAAGCGACAGTTCCGGATCAATCCATGATTTTCCGCTGTTTGGGGCAACCAGCCCAACACGATGGGTCAATGTCAAAGCGGCGGGTCTGGTCTCGAGAAAATCCAGCTCCGGCGGTGGCACATCACCCGCCGCAATCGCGGAAACGGATGACCCCGAGCGCAACAAATTACCCTGCACCAGCGCATGTACGGAATCGCCAAGTGCCGCATCTGTCAGAGCGTCAACCCAGTCGTCCAGTAAATCAAAGGCGCGCGCCAACGGGTTGGCAGGTAAAGAACCGGACAACCCCTGTTCCTGATACAATTCTTTCAAAACCTTTTCGGCGGCTTTCAGAACCACGTCCCTGCCATTTTTTTCCTCTTGCAAAACATGCAGTTCCAAACCGTCAACAATCGGATTTTGCAGGTCTTCTTTTTGTTTTGTCAGCTTTAATACAGCCTGTCGCAACGGATATATCCATTCCGGCGCCGCCAAATCGTCGCGTAAGGCGCGCTCCATCTTTGCCCCCAACATCTCACCAAGGTCCTGACCGGCGCGCACCCCGTCAAATAGCCATTTCGCATCGCGCATCCGGTTTGAGCTCAGGTTGGTGGCAAATGCCGAGGCATCCTCCTGGCCACCATATGCCGCCCAGCCTGCCCGCAATATCGCCGCCGTTTTTGCATGGTTAAGCGATGGTGCGTGAATAAAACCGGTGCTTTTTACAGGCTCATGCGCGGTAACAAATTCAAGATTCTGCACCCAGCCAAAACCCCCTATTTGCAGGCCTTTGGCGCTGGCTTTTTTGCGGCGCCTTGTCTCGATTTCTGCTGCCGCCATGGACGTCACCCATGCATCTAACCGCCACCCTGCCAAACCAAGGCTTTGAGTCATCAACAACTCAAGCTGCGCCGCATTCAGACCTGCCAATTGCTCTACTGCCACAAGCATCTCATTCAAACGGCGGCTGCGATATCCGCCTAGCTTCAGCGGCGTAAACCCGCCGGAAACTGCCAACGGCTTGGCTTCCAATGCCCGTATTTCAGCCGAAAGAGCCAACATTTCCTTTATCGGGAAATCCACCAAATCTTTTTGCGCGTTGATTTCAGCATCTATTGTCTTGCGCAATCCGGTTACTTCTGCGGGTTTCATGGCCTGTAAAAAATGCCGCACCTCGGAATCGTCATTCGTAGGGTTCGTAATTTTCGAACCGCTGCGCAAGCGCCCGATACTGGCGCTTATTTCCCGTGCCCGTGTCGCATCAAAGGCGGAAAATTTTGCAGGCTGATCCGTTGGCGTGATGGTTGTCACATCTACGTTCACGCGTTCCAGCAGAGGCATGATAAGATCTGATTCATAACTTGCCCGCCGGATGGACTCTCGCACCAATTGATACAAAAGCGGCTTGCCGCTTTGCGGAAATTCCGGTTCATCCGGAGCCGGTTGGTCATTAAGAAAGCTTCGGATATATTGAGCAAGATTTTGCAGATACTGCGCGGGGGTTGGTGCGTTCTTGGCCTTGGTTTTTGGCTTGGATTCCGGCCAGTCAATTGTTTCATTGTCTCCGTATCCCAAAAACGCAATGGGCGGGTCTTTGCTGTCTTCGCCAATAACGCCGCTGTAAAACGGCGCATAGCTGGATACAATTTCTTCGAGCACGTAATTGGCGCTGACATGGGCATCGCATAGATCAATCAAATTATCAAAATAGCCGATCAAAGATGTCAGCGCCGGAATACCGGGCGCGAACAATTCCGCAAAAGCGCTGCCATTGTCCAGCATCTCTTGCCCAAGCGCCTGCCATGCTTCAAGCCCGTCGCGTTGCGTTTTCAGGGCGTCACGCTGCTGCCTGCCGGAACGTAGCGGGCTTGGCATCGCACCATATGCCGCAAAACCTGCATCTAGGGCAAAATCGTCATAATATGGCCGCACATCCGCATAATTGCTTAACTCACCGCTAGTGAATGCGTCGCGCAACAACCCGTTATTTGGGTCGTCAAGCGTTGGAAGTGACTGAAAAATAAATGCAAAATTTTTGACGCCGCGCTGGCTTGCAATTCGTGTTTGCGCAAATGTGCTTGGATGCGGACCTTTGCGGAGCAACTCGATCAGCCGGTCGCCCGGTTCGGTAAACTTTTCCCTTTTTTCCGTGATTTGTACCAGATTGTCACTGGCCGCCATCCAATCCGGCAAAAGCGAATTCAACAGGGCATTCAAATGGTCAATGGGCTGTGGGTTGACCGGCATTTTGAGTGGCTCTTGCCATTCCAGATGCTGCACCGGTAAAATAGCATATGGCGTTGGCCCCACCCGAACACTTGGCAAGGGCGCGCCTCCGGTGACCTGCTGGCAAAACCAGTTTCGAGCCCATTCAACAGTTGCGTCGGAAAAGGCCGGCCCGTCATCGCCCTGCAGCAACGTCGTGATGACTTCACCCCAGGTCACGGGCCACATCAATGTGTTCATGGCTTTGGATGCGCTGCGGTCATCGCCCTCTGCATATTCAAAGACTTTTGAAATTGCCTTTGCCCCAAGGCCAAATGCGCGAACCAGTTGCTGGTTATTATTCTTGTTTTTGCCGTCGCCAATCAATCCTTCTCGGGGCAACAAAGCCTGGTCTTCGGACACAGAGGCAAAGCCTGCATCGCCCCCTGTTTCGCGGGCCAATAATGCGTCAAAATCGGTTTTGCGTGCCGACCAGCCCGCCATGCCCGCGCCGGTATTGTTGGTTGCCACACCCTGAGGTACAAATCCGCAGCCCCAATCATAATGCAGGGATTCCAACTGTCGCGCGAATAATGTTGCAGAATCCTCGGCATTTTTGTCTAGAATCCCGGTCACAATCAACAGATCAAGCTTTTTGGATGCTGCTTTTGGCAAATCAAATTCCAATGCCATGCCCACCTGTTTGGACTTTTCGAAATCAACCATCCAGTCCAATGCAGGGTCCAGCGCAATCGCGTTGTCTTTTTGAACCTTGCGGGCAAAATCGGGGCTAAACCGCAGGGCTTTGGGAATTGGCAAACCGACCTCGTCCAATACGATTTTATCGCCCACATAGCCCGAAACAAACCAACGGCTTGGCAAAAGCGGAGCAATTGCAAATGGCTCCTTTCCCGCAACATTTGCGGTTTGCATGGCCGCTGGATCCGTTAAACAGCGCAAGATCCAAGCTGAACGCCAAGGATCAGCCGCAGAAAAATTTGCCCAAAGGGCTTTTTTTTCATCTTCCGGGACAGCTTTTGATTTTAGCTTTTTGACAAAAGCCTGACCGGCTTTGCGCTCCTCATCCGTGAGCGCACGTTCAAGCCCGTCAATACCGATCTGATCAGGAAAAATTCTGATCTTAAGACGCTTGGGCGAAGTTTCTTCATTAAGTGTCGTTTCAATGCGTACCGGCAGCATCAGGGTCGGAATGTCGGCGCGCAAGGTGTCGAAAACCGATTTGGCGTTTTTGACTGCGGGCTTGAAATTGCCCGGCAGCCGCGTCGGTTTTTCAAAAACCGGTTTTCTGCTAATAAATTTGGCTTTTGACGGTTGTGGTTTTTTGCTCATTGCTGGCAAAACCGCATCACGAAAGGCCTGAGTCATCTGTATCGGTGTCATTTCCCCAAGGGCAACGGTTTTAATTCCCGGTCGCTTTAGGTCTTTTTCAGGTCTGCCAGGCCGGTTTCGGATTGGTCGTTTCGTCATGATACAGTTCCATCCATCAACCCGCTGGCATGAACCGCAATGCGCACACGCCATTGCCGCGTCAATCTGGCTGTTT
>JALTNS010000164.1 GCA_027000565.1 Rhizobiaceae bacterium
CGCCTTGGAGGCTTTATAACGAAAGCGGTCGATATAGGCTTCCATGTGCTTACGCTTGGCGTCCTGCTTGACCTTCATTTTTGATTGCAGCAACATTTTTTCAGAACGGGTTTTTTCGAAAAAATCGTAATCGCCCTTGTAGGTGGTAAGCTGGCAATTCTCGAGATGGACAATCGAGGTGGCCGTGCGGTTTAACAAATCGCGGTCATGGCTGATCATAATCACCGTATGGGGATATCGAATAATGTAACTTTCAAGCCAAAGGGTACCTTCCAGATCAAGATAGTTGGTAGGCTCATCGAGCAGCAGCAGATCGGGTTCGGAAAACAAAACCGCCGCGAGTGCCACACGCATACGCCAGCCACCGGAAAAATCCGAACACGGGCGCAATTGCGCTTCGGCATCAAAACCAAGGCCGTTGAGAATGGAACCTGCCCTCGCCTCGGCCGAATGGGCGCGAATGTCGCCCAGCCGTTCATGGATGGCACCAATGCGGTCGGGGTCGGTTGCGGTTTCCGCCTCAACCATCAATCTGGTGCGCTCCACATCGGCGGCCAGCACCGTATCAAGCAGGCTGATTTCATTGCCCGGGGCTTCCTGTGCCACCTGACCAATGCGGGCATTGCGGCGCAGTTTGATCGAACCGGCTTCCGGTGAATAATCACCGGTGATCAAATGAAACAGGGTGGTTTTTCCGGTGCCATTACGCCCGACAAAACCGATCTTTGCCCCCGGCGGCACCGCAAGTGTGGCATTTTCAATGAGCAGTCGGCCCATCATGCGATAGGTGAGATTATTGATATGAAGCATGGGGCGGGTAATGGGCGAGAATTGGTGTGGATGCAAGAGGTTCAGCAAACAATTGCTCAACGGTTTCGGATTACGCTGACTTTCGCAAAGTAATAGTCCAGCCTTTTATCCCGGCAACTGGCAAATGATCACCAATTTCCCGCGATAATATTCTTACAATTCCGGCCAGTTCCAGCTGATTAAACTTTTCTTCGAGTGTTCCCTTGTCGTAAAATTTTTCGTTTAATCCAATTACCAACGGCGCGCCCGGTTTCAGAATACGCAATATTTCATCCAAAGCATCTGGACTGATATGGTCGAACGCAAAAACGCCAACGGCTGTTGCGCCGTCATATTGCTCGTTTGAAGCATCAATCGGTGGCTGGTTGAGATCGGCGAAAAACAGCCGTTGATAGACTGATTTGGCCGATGCGACTTCCAACATTTCATTTGAAAAATCACAGCCATCTATGGCCGCAAATCCTGCCTCCCGCAATGCAAGGCCTGACAATCCGGTTCCGCAACCAATGTCAAGTATGTGACCTGCGCGATCATCCAAAACTGTTGACAGGGCCTCTGCACAGCGCCGGGGCTGTGCGTAGTCATTTTCACCTTCAACTTCCTGATCGTAGGAATTTGCCCAGTCACGGTATAATTCTTTTGTATCACTCGGCTTTTTCCCACCATAGATATTCGACAAAAATCTTGGCCCGGATTTAGACTTTGCCATCGCGTCCCACTCATTCGCCAAATTTACAAATTCCTCAATATCCAGCTCTTCCGCCCGTCTGGTTCCGGCGATTCCGGCGCGCTCCAGCAAGGTTGCGCCACCAAGAGATTTAAGACTTTGACGCAACATCTTGCGGCGCTGGCCAAAAGCCGCTTTGGTGATGGTTTCCAGTGATTTTACCCGCGCAGGCAGGGGCGATGATTTTGGCGTGAAGGTCACCACCGATGACATGACTTTTGGTGCGGGGGTAAAATTTTGCGGATCGAGATTAAAAGCAATTTGCGCATCCGTGCGCCATCCGGCCAAAACCGCCAACCGGCCATAGGCCTTGTCGCCGGGTTTTGCGACAATGCGTTCCGCTACTTCCTTTTGGAACATCAGGGACATGGCAGAATAAAACGGCGGCCAGTTCTCTCCAGTCAGCCAACCGGTCAATAGTGGCGTTGCGACATTATAAGGCAGATTGGCGATGATCCGGGTTGGGCCATCGCAATATTGCGCGCAGTCAATCTCCAGCGCATCGCCATGAACGACTTCCAGCATGTCGGGATAACAATCGCCAATTTCCGCCAGCGCCGGCAGGCAGCGTTCATCACGTTCAATCGCAATCACCCGTTTGGCGCCACCGGCAAGCAAGGCCCTGGTCAGACCGCCCGGCCCCGGGCCAATTTCAATCACTGTTATGCCATCAAGTGGACCGGATGTGAGGGCAATTTTCTGGATGATATTAAAATCGAGCAGAAAATTCTGCCCGAGCGATTTTTTGGCATCAAGCCCGTATTTCGAAATTACATCACGTAGCGGTGGAATGTCGTCGATCATGGATGCCACCAAGGGTATTGGCTCTCACGACCATTTCGTTGCTGCGCAGCGCTATTATTCCAATATCTCCGCCTCAGCATATTCGGGTCATCTCGTCTGCCATTTGAATCGCTGCAATCATGCTCGCAGGATCAGCCTTGCCACTTCCGGCGATATCGAATGCCGTGCCATGATCGGGCGAGGTACGGACAAACGGCAGACCAAGCGTCACATTGACGGTATTATCGAAATCGAGCGCCTTTGCCGGGATCAATGCCTGATCGTGATACATGCAAATCGCCACATCATATCGGGCGCGGGCGCGGGTATGAAACATGGTATCGGCAGGCAGTGGACCGGTGGCGTCGATGCCAGCCGCACGCAAAGCATCTATTGCGGGCGCAATGATGCTCGCATCCTCATGCCCCATTGCACCTTCTTCACCCGCATGGGGATTGAGTCCTGAAATCGCCAGTCGCGGGTTTTCTATGGAAAATCTGGTTTGCATGTCATGGACCGTAATTTTTGCTATATCGATGATGTCTTGCGTGCTCAACGATGCAGCAACCTCAGCCAGCGGAATGTGAATTGTTATTGGGACAGCCCGCAATCGCGGCCCGGCCAGCATCATCACCGGTCTTGTGGCTGGTCTTTCTGAACCCGGCCAATTATTCGCCAGTTCTGCCAGATATTCGGTATGGCCGGGATGATTAAAGCCGGCATTATAAAGCGATTTTTTATTGATCGGCGCAGTTACCATCGCTCGCGCCTTGCCGTGCTTGATGTGATCCACCGCCGTGGTGATGGCTTCAATCACGCCGGCGCCATCGGCTGTACCCGGGTTTCCGGGCGTTGCACTCAATGCAGAAACGAGCGGGACCACCGGCAACGCTTTGGCAAACAGAGTTGTCGCATCTTCCACAGAGCTTTCCACAAGCGGAACGTCAAGCCCGATCAACCGCGCCCGTGTATTCAATAAATCAACATCGCCAACCACATAAAATGGGGGAAGCGAACCATGCCTATTTAAGCCCCCACGCGCCAGCCAGGACAACAAGATGACGTCCGGGCCAATGCCAGCCGGCTCACCGATCGATACTGCAATTGGCAATTTTTCCTGCAATGAGCCTGACACCGGGATTTCCTGACAATTTAGCCAAACCAGTTTCAACTTCTGTCAGAAACCAGCAGAAGCAATTTTACCGGCGGGTGATGATAGCCTGCTCACGCAGCTCGCTGATATATTTCTTTTCTGCTTCGCTGACGCCTGCATTGCCGGCTTTGGCCTGATCGATCTGAAAATTCAGTTGGGCCACCCGGTCGTCAGACACCGTTTTGGATTTGCACACAGCGATAAACTCAACGCCCCTTTTGGTATCGCGAATTCTGGTGGTCTTGCCTTCCGGTGTTGATTCAATCAGTTTTTTCCATTCAGGCGGCAATTGCGGTTGCATCACCCGACCAAGCGAACGAACGGTTACGTCCTTCAGTTTTTTGGCAAACTGGATGGTATTGGCACAGGTTTCAAACCGGGCCCGCATTGCGCGTGCATCGCGGCGGCGCTGAGCCATTCGCGAGCGCCGTTTCGACTGCGGCACAACAAATATCACCTGTTGCAAGGTATATTCGGTGGTAGACGGTTTTTTGCCGCCTTTCTGGTGAATTTGCGCAATTATATCCTGTGTGGAAGTCTGCGCACTTTCAGCTCTGGTTTTCGCTGAAATGACCCGCTGCCAACTCATTTGCGCGCGTATGTATTTTTGAAACCCGCGTTTGGTAACGCCAGCACGGTTGAGAACCTGGGTCAGCGCCCGAACCGGCATGCGGTTACTTTTGGCAAAACGGGCATAGGCTGCATCCACCTGCTTATCGGTTGCAATCATCCGCAAACGTTTTGCTGTTTGCATTTTGATTGCTTCTTCGATCAGTTCTTCAGTCGCCAGTTTGGTGGAATTTCCCTTGATGCGGCGAAGCCTGAAAAATGCCGCCCGCCTTGCAATATCATAGGTTGTGATCGGTTCACCGTTTACCAGAACCTTGATTTTACTTGTGCTTCTCGATTGAGCAAATCCAAAACCGAACAAGGTCAGGAATATCAAAACAAACACGATCAGCAGCATCGGGACCATAATATATGCCGAACTGAAGCGTCCTGTTGCGTTAGTTTGATTAGAATTATTGGCCACTCTTCATTTCCTGTCGTTTATTGCATCGAAACGTCTGAATTTTTCAGCGTTCACTGATTATTCTACCCTATTTCCCACCAGTTTGGCAAAACCATGGTGGAAGCCAAATTCAGATAATTTTTGAAACACAACTTCGTAGATTACTCAGAACTTTGTAAACTCGTCTATGTCCTGGCTATAGTCAATCGAGCCAATTGTTCTAATCCCAATACGCAGAAGGACCTTGCGTCCCGAAACATCGCTGCTGTAACGGTCGCGGTTTTCGGAAAATGCCAGCGACATCGAGAAACACTCATTGTTGTAAGCAATCCCGATACTGTCACTAATCAGCTGACTGTTTCTGACATCATATTGTGCGCCGCCAAATACCCGCCAGTTTTCAGCGAACTTCAGCGAGCCGGAAACGGTTGCCTGTTCTCTTTTGGTACTAAATCCATAGTCCGGCTGCGCACCGATGAATGCATACCCCGTCGACAGTGATAACCTGTCAGACGAATAGCGTAGCCCGCCTTCCAGCCGCTGCGGAGCGAAGGTTTTTTCGTCAAACCGGCCGCGTGCCTCAAGCGAAAACCCGCTCTTTGCGCGAATGCCGGCCATCACAACATAGTCCGACGCTTTTGATTCCAGACCCGATTCTTCGCCAACATTTACAACATCGTTTTCACGCGCATAGGGGTTTTTGCCAGCCAGCTGAAACGACTGGCCTGCCACGGCACTCAAAGCCAGGCCATTGCTTAACAGACCCGAATAGCGCAGGCCGACATTGGCTCGAACGCCCCCTTCCAGCCTGTCATAACCGGAAAATTTGTTGCGACGGAAAAGGGTCGTTGTATCAAATACCAGACTTTGCGAATCTTCATTGGGCAACCCTGCGACAGATCCAATGCTTGGGCGCACAAATATCTGGGCAATTGGCTCAAAAATGTGACTGCCACCATTGACGGTGGCAACAAACGGCCAACGATATTCAAGTCCAAAGGAGGGTACTGCACGGAAACTTTGATCATTAACGACCGGGGCAGCGCTGGCACCATCAGGGTCGATAAAAAATGCATTGCCTTCAAAGGCCAGTGATGGCGTAAGGCTCATGCCGTTTTTAGTGGTAAACGTGCGCTTCCATTCCACTTCAAGGCTGGCACGGGTTGATGTCCCGTCAATACCGTGAAAACGACTGTCGCCACTGGCCGGTGTTACCGTGCTGGACTTGGTTCGCGACAGGCTGGTGATATTGACATTGTAAGCAAGCTGGCCAC
This sequence comes from Rhizobiaceae bacterium, assembly GCA_027000565.1. Classification (GTDB taxonomy): domain Bacteria; phylum Pseudomonadota; class Alphaproteobacteria; order Rhizobiales; family Rhizobiaceae; genus SZUA-100. The sequence goes on from JALTNS010000164.1 coordinate 5,760, forward strand.
CCAGAATCGGGTTGGATTTTACATAGTCATAGTCAAGAACCGGGTGTACCCGGGCCTGTTCGGTTTGTTGCTGAAATGCGGTCGGTGTGTCCTGCACGAGATATTGGTAGGCACTCAAATCAAAATAACTGCGATCATTTAGCCCACGCAGAAAAATCTCATTGGTAACAAACTGATTATTGTATCCGCCGATTTTGTAAGACCTTGAAAAAGTTCTGTCGCTCTGGAACATCACATCCCAGCCAAACGACCATCGTGGATTTATCTCGAACTTGCCCGTAGTGGCGACCATGCCACGTTCTTTTTCTCCCCGGTCAGGAAGAGATGTAAACTCGGATGGGCGCTGCTGTATAA
>JALTNS010000165.1 GCA_027000565.1 Rhizobiaceae bacterium
TTGCAACAAATGTTAGGCTTAACATTAGGCAATATAGCGGGCGATTGTTCATAAAAAGTCCAGTTAGCTTCGGATCCGAATCAAAAGATATTAAAGAATAAACCGGCTAAGGTCGGCATTTTTGGCAAGGTCACCAATATTATTGTGAACAAATGCGGCATCAATGGTAATGCTGTCGCCACTATTATCCGGTGCATTGAAAGAAATATCATCGAGCACCCTTTCCATGACGGTCTGCAAACGCCTTGCACCGATATTTTCCACTGATGCGTTTACCGCAACGGCGATATCGGCAATGGCCTCGATTGCATCATCTGTAAATTCAAGCTCGAGTTCCTCTGTTCCCATCAATGCAATATATTGTTTGATCAGGCTGGCTTCGGTTTCTTTCAAAATTCTGACAAAATCTTCTTTGGTGAGTGCTCGCAATTCAACCCGGATGGGCAACCGACCCTGCAATTCCGGTAACAGGTCGGAAGGTTTGGAAACGTGGAATGCGCCCGATGCAATAAACAGCACATGGTCGGTTTTAACCGGCCCGTGTTTGGTCGCAACAGTGGTGCCTTCAACCAGCGGCAACAGATCGCGTTGAACCCCCTCGCGCGAAACAGATCCGCCGGAACCGCTTTCGCGCACGGCAATTTTGTCAATTTCATCGAGAAAAACAATACCGTCATTTTCAACCGAGGCGATCGCTTCAGCCACAACCTGCTCGTCATCGAGCAATTTGTCCGATTCTTCGGCAATTAGCAGTTCATAGGATTCCTTGACGCTGGTTTTACGCTTTTTTGTTCGCCCGCCACCCATTGCCTTGCTCATCATGTCACCAAGGTCGATCATGCCGATATTAGCACCCGGCATTCCAGGAATTTCAAACCCGCCCATCGGATTACCCTGGTCTGATATCTCAACCTCGATTTCTTTTTCATCCAACTGGCCTTCACGCAGTTTTTTACGGAAGCTTGAACGGGTATTCTCGCTGGCATTTCCGCCAACCAATGCGTCTAGAACACGGTCTTCTGCAGCAATATAGGCCTTGGCCTTTACCTGTTCGCGCTTTTTTTCACGGACCAGTGAAATGCCGATTTCCAGTAAATCCCGGATAATTTGCTCCACATCGCGGCCAACGTAACCAACTTCGGTGAATTTGGTCGCCTCAATTTTGGTGAAAGGTGCGCCGGCAAGTTTTGCCAATCGTCTTGAAATTTCGGTTTTACCCACTCCTGTCGGTCCGATCATCAGGATGTTTTTTGGCAAAACCTCTTCTTTCATCGGGCTTTCAAGCTGCTGGCGTCGCCAGCGATTTCGCAAGGCAACGGCGACCGCGCGTTTTGCATCATTTTGACCGATAATAAACCGGTCAAGTTCTGATACGATTTCGCGAGGAGAAAAATTGGTCATAAATTGGCTCTAGTTTTTGAGTGGGGGCATGCTGGGTTCAATAAACCCAAGTGGAAGGAGTGTATATATCAATTGCCTCATGGGGCGCCAGCCGACACCAAGAGCAATAATTGCAGCACCGATCAAAACCGGTGTGAGGCTGGCCGTACCAAGCGACGTTCCATGTTGAGTGACAAAATAGGTAACCGCTACAGATACATAGACAAGCGAAGACACAAGCATTGCCCGGCGATCAATAATCAGGGCAATGACGACTAGGATCAGAAAAATTGACAAAACCACAACAGCAAGTGTTGGTGCGACGATTTGTAGATCCCGCAACGAGTTGGTTTCCTCAAATCCGATGGTCCATATCGCTGACTGCCACATGATGGAGTGTACAATCAAAGGTGAAGCAAGCAGGTGCAGCCAAAAGGCATTATCGCTCATTCGGGTCTGACGCAGCGGATCGGACACATCAAACCACATGGCCAATGCAAACAGCGCCAAACCGGTAACAAGCAACAACGGGATGATATATCCTATCAATGTTTCGTCAAGAATTGTCGATGCGTAGATTAAGACAATGCCGATAATCTGCAATCCGGATACAAACAGCGCGAAGGGCAGCTTGAAACGCCCGTAATAGACAGCAGCCGCCAGCAGGCCAATGGCGAAAAGAGGAATTAAGGATACCCGGTTTGACCAGTCTCCAAACAGATCAAGAAATGAAAGCTCGATATCAAGGAAGAATATACTTGCCGCCGCCATTACGTGATAGGTGAAGGCTGTTACCACAATCATGCTGGGCAGGGTTCTTTTTAACCACCCGGAAAAAATCTCGCCCATCACCCAAAGAATGATCACGATTAATACGTGTCCTAAAGGACCGGTACTCAATCGGGAAAGGGAAAGGCCGTACAATACCAGAACGACACCAAGCGCCAGAAAGATGTCATTGAACCCAGATATGAAACGAAAGCCCTCGTCGTCCTCGGCATCAAGGTCAGCTTTCAAAGGCAAATTGTTCTGAATAGCAGTTGAATTTTCAAGTTGGACAAGGGCATCTGCCTGTTGCTGCTCGATAATTCCTTTTTTCACCGCTTCCGCAAGAACATGTCTACTCGGCATCAAGTTGCTCCAACACAAAATGCTCGTTGGTATAGACACAGATTGAGGCAGCAATTTTCATGGCTTTTTTGGCCATTTGCTCGGCATCAAGATCGCTGTCCGCCAGAGCCAGTGCCGCCGCCAACGCATAGTTGCCACCTGAACCAATGGCCATAATACCGTCCTCCGGTTCCAGCACATCGCCATTGCCGGTGAGGCATAGGGTGGTATTTTTATCGGCAACCAGCATCATTGCTTCCAGCCGACGCAGATACCGGTCAGTCCGCCAGTCCTTCGCCATTTCGACACAGGCCCGCATTAGCTGATCTGGGTATTGCTCAAGTTTCGATTCAAGCCGTTCAAACAGGGTAAAGGCATCTGCCGTTGCACCGGCAAACCCGGAAATCACACTACCATTTCCCAGGGGCCGCACCTTTCGTGCGTTTCCCTTGATGATGGTTTGTCCGAGGCTTACCTGGCCGTCACCGGCAATCACAACCTTGTTGCCTTTTCTTATCGTAACAATAGTTGTTGCGTGCATGGAAGGAAGATCCCTGTCGCCCATGATGTCTCCTGCGGGTTTGAATTGTTAGTGGCCGGGAATTGCCAAAAATGTCATTGCGCATATGTATGCGCTTTTCGTCAGGATGCAAATCATAGAATTGGCATTTGACGAAGTCACCGGTGGTATTTTGTGCCCTTGCCTGATAGACAGTCGCCAAATTCCACAAGTTTGGAGAGCAGCAATGGCTGTTACAAGAAAATCCGGTGCCCGGAAAGCCAAAATCGAGCGCAAAACCAACGAAACCGATATTTCGGTTTCAATTAATCTTGATGGTACCGGAAAATATGAAATCACCACGGGTATTGGTTTTTTCGATCACATGCTGGAACAATTATCCAGGCATTCGTTAATTGACATAAACATTACCGCAAAGGGTGATTTGCACATTGACGATCACCACACCGCTGAAGATACCGGAATTGCAATTGGTCAGGCGCTGGCAAAAGCGCTGGGTGATCGTAAGGGTATCAACCGTTATGCTTCATTTGACTTGCCGATGGACGAGGCGCTGACCCGCGCTGCCATTGATGTATCGGGTCGGCCATACCTGATCTGGAACGTAAAATTCACAAGGGATAAGGTAGGAACCTTTGACACCGAATTGGTTCGCGAGTTTTTTCATGCATTTGCGCAAAATGCCGGTATTACCCTGCATGTGGAAAATATCTATGGCGAAAACAATCACCATATCGCCGAAACATGTTTCAAGGCGGTTGCGCGTGCCTTGCGCAAGGCAATCGAGAGTGACCCCCGTCAAGCGGGTGTTATCCCCTCCACCAAAGGCACCCTGAACGGATAGGGAATGACAATATTCACCATCCATACACCGCCGGTTGGCGAAGATGGCAGCAAGGACCAACACCTGGATACGGTGCTGATCCCGGAGGCAACATCGCTGGCAGCGCTGGTAATACCATTTTTCTGGCTGCTGTGGCATCGCCAATGGTGGGCGATCTTGTTCTATGTGATGATTTCTATCGCTGCGATTTTGTTACTGACCACAAGTATCGGGATAATTGTAGCAATGCTGACATTCATTCCAGGGCTTTATCTGTTTCTTGAAGGCAATGAGCTTCGGCGCAAAAAATTGCAGCGCAACGGCTGGAGAGATGCCGGAGTGGTGGAAGCGCCGGATCTTGCATCTGCCGAGTACACTTATTTTCACTCGGTGCTGGATTATGATCAAAAACCCGCGAGGGCGTTTTCTCAATCTCCACGCATTTCGAAAACTCCCGGTTATCAGCCGGATGCGGGAATAGAAATGTTTGCAAATGGGGAGCTTTCAAAATAATGCGCGTTGCGATCATAGATTATGGTTCCGGCAACCTGCGCTCCGCAACCAAGGCATTTGAGCGGGCAGCACACGAAGCTGAAATTACCGCCGAAATCCTTTTGACCGGTAATCCCGAAGATGTAGCATCGGCTGATCGTGTGATTTTGCCCGGTGTTGGTGCCTATGCTGATTGTCGCGCCGGTCTTGATGCGGTATCCGGCATGGTCGACGCCCTGAACGAAGTGGTGACAAACAAAGGGCGACCATTTTTTGGTATTTGCGTTGGAATGCAATTGATGTCTGATCACGGGCTTGAAAAAACCACTACCCGGGGCCTTGGCTGGATCGGCGGCGACGTGGTTGAAATGCAGCCCGATGATGAAAACCTCAAAATTCCACAGATTGGCTGGAATACGCTGGATATCGTCAATCCGCATCCCCTGCTGGATGGTATTACAACCGGGCCGGATGGCAAACACGCCTATTTTGTCCACTCTTATCATCTGCAAGCGTCCTTTGAAGATGATATCGTGGCCACAACTGATTATGGTTTGCCTGTCACGGCAATGGTGGCGCGTGACAATATGGCTGGATCACAGTTTCATCCTGAAAAAAGCCAGGCTCTGGGTCTTGCCCTCATTAAAAACTTTCTCAGGTGGTCGCCATGATTCTGTTTCCGGCAATTGATCTCAAAAATGGTGAATGTGTACGATTGAAGCTTGGTGATATGGATCAGGCAACGGTTTACAACACCGATCCTGCGGCGCAGGCACTTGCTTTTCAACAACAGGGGTTTGAATACCTTCACATGGTAGACCTTGATGGCGCATTTGCCGGTGAAAGCCGCAATGGTTCTGCGGTTGATGCGATACTGGGAACGGTCTCGATGCCGGTACAACTCGGTGGTGGCATCAGACGGCTTGAACAAATTGAAGCCTGGCTGGAAAAGGGGCTGGCACGGGTTATCCTTGGAACCGTAGCAGTGCGCGACCCTGATCTGGTTCGTGCAGCCGGGCGGTTGTTTCCGGGAAAAGTTGCGGTTGGCATTGATGCTCGCGGCGGCCGTGTGGCAGTGGAGGGCTGGGCCGAAACCTCGGAATTGACGGCCATAGACCTCGCCAGACAATTTGAGGACGCTGGCATTGCTGCCATTATCTATACCGATATTGATCGTGATGGCATTCTCACCGGTATTAACTGGTCGGCAACGATTGAACTCGCCAATGCTGTCTCAATCCCGGTGATCGCCTCTGGCGGCCTAGCCTCAATGGATGACATTGAACAGATGGCCAATCCGGAATACGCCATACTTGAGGGGGCAATATCAGGCCGTGCGCTTTACGATGGCCGCATCGATGCATCAGATGCGCTGGCGCTTTTAAACCATGCTTCGGGTAAGGGAAGCCATGCTTAAAACCCGTGTCATACCTTGTCTTGATGTTGCCAATGGCCGGGTGGTCAAGGGCGTTAATTTTGTTGACCTGATCGATGCCGGCGACCCGGTTGAGGCTGCCATTGCCTATGATGCCGCGGGTGCCGATGAGCTTTGTTTTCTTGATATTACAGCCTCAAGCGACGGTCGCGAAGCAACATTTGATATGATTGCGCGCACTGCCGAACATTGTTTTATGCCGCTCACAGTTGGTGGCGGGGTGCGTGAACTGGCCGACATCAGGCGCTTGTTACTGTCCGGAGC
>JALTNS010000166.1 GCA_027000565.1 Rhizobiaceae bacterium
CATTGGCCTATGCGGACAAACGGCGACGTAAATTTGCCCGCAGCCAGTTGATCCACGCGTTGAAAATTGTTCAATCAGGCAAAATGCAGGCGAGCAAACTTACCGGATCATGGGCCGGTGCCATGGGCCATACCCAGTTTATTCCATCAAGTTACAATGCATGGGCCTATGATATGGATGGCAATGGACGCGCCGATATCTGGAATTCGGTGCCGGACGCGCTGGCAACGGCTGCCAATCTGTTGCGGAAAAACGGCTGGCGTACCGGTAAAACCTGGGGTTATGAGGTAACTTTGCCGAACAACGTTGCAAAGTCACGGGTTGGCAAAACACTGACTTTGGGGCAATGGGAAAAACTCGGTGTGCGTCGTTCGACCGGCAAGCGATTCCCGCGCAGCAAAGACAATGCGGTACTCAAACAGTTTGCCGGACCCAAGGGTCCGTCGTTTCTGGTATTGAAAAACTTCTACGTGCTTAAGCGCTATAACAACGCCGACAAATATGCGCTGGCCGTGGGTCATCTGGCAGACCGGATTGCCGGTTATGGTGAGTTTAAACGGGACTGGCCGCGCAAATACCCACGCATGAGCGAAAATGAGCTGATGGAAATGCAACGCCATCTTGCTCGTAAAGGGCTTTATGACGGCGAAATTGACGGGAAGATCGGTAATGGTTCACGCAAGGCCATAAGGCAGGCGCAGGAGCAATTCGGCATGGTGCCGGACGGATTTGCATCAAAACCGCTACTGATCAGATTGCGCAAAGGTTGATCAACCATCAATTTGCGATTTGGGCGCTGTAATCAATGTGATTTGCTGCTATTGTGAGTTTTCAGATTCACCGTTCAGGATGTTCATTTGAACAATGGTCAAGCGTAAACTCAAAACCCTGCTGATTGCTGCTGTGGCCGCCGCGTTTCTGCTGACCGGTGATCCTGTGATATTTTCGAACGGCTTTACCGGCGTAACCGAAGCGCAGGCGCAACGGCTAAAAAAGGTCAGAAAAAAACGCCGCACCCTGTTGGAGATATTGTTTGGCGGCAATCGTATCAAGCGGGTGAAAAAAACCCGACGCAAAAAACGAAGAAGTCGTAAAATTAGACCTGCCGCGGTTGCAGCCATTCCGGTGGTTGAAAAACTCGAAGATGCTAAAGTGGTTCTGGTGGTCGGAGACTTTTTCGCCGGCGGGCTTGCCAAAGGTTTGAAGCGGACATTTTCACAGGTTCCCAGTGTAAAAATAGTTAGCAAGTCGCGTGGTTCCTCCGGGTTTGTGCGGCTGGATTACTATAACTGGTCAGAAAGCATCGGGCCATTGATCGATGAATTGCAACCGTCTGTGGTGGTCTCGATGCTTGGTACCAATGATCGCCAGTTGATGCGGCAAGACGGCAAAAAACTGAAAAAACGCACCGAAGAATGGGATACGGCCTACAAGGTCCGGGTTGAAAACTTTGCCCGCGCGGTGGCTGCCAGGCAAGTGCCACTGGTGTGGATGGGCCTGCCGCCGGTGCGGTTTAAAAAGGCCAATCAGGATTTTCTGTTTTTTAATGAAACCTACCGCAGCAAGGCCGAAAAAGTTGGCGGTCAGTTTATTGATGTCTGGGACGGATTTACCGATGCGGAAGGAACCTTTGTTACTTCCGGGCCAGACGTTAATGGCCAGATTGTTCGCCTGCGTTCGCGTGATGGTATCAATGTCACCAAGGCGGGGCAGGATAAGCTGGCCTTTTATGCGGAAAAAAGCGTACGAAAACTGGTTGGAAACCCGGGCAACTTTCTGGCCGGTCTTGCACCCGCGCCTGGTGTGAGCACGCGGGTTGTCGCTCCTTCTTATGACCCGGCGAAAACCGGCCGGTCTGTGGTAATCCAGCTTAATGACCCGTCGATTGACGGTGGTAACGTCTTGGCCGGTGCGAAGATTTCGAAGGCGCAAAAGGTAGGTGAGCTGATTGTCGAGACCGCCGATCAACCGATGTCGGTTGCCGGACGGGCTGATGATGCAAGCTGGCCGAAAAAGCCGTACGTTTCACCGAAACCTGCAGCGCCACTTCCCGCAACACCGTGAATTTATCGCGGCAGGGTGGTTGAGCCCATCAGGAATTCATCGACTGAACGTGCGGCCTGGCGACCTTCACGGATAGCCCAGACCACGAGCGATTGCCCCCGGCGCATGTCACCGGCTGCAAATACCTTTTCGGTGCTGGATTTGTAATCGTCCGTATTGGCGACCACATTTCCGCGCTGATCAAGTTCGACACCGAGTGCGTTGAGCAAACCCTCGTGTACGGGCGAGACAAACCCCATTGCCAGTAGAACCAGATCGGCCTTTAGTTCAAACTCCGTTCCTTCCACCGGTTTGAAATTGCTGTCGACCTTGGAGCAGACCAGTTTGCGGACATGGTCATTCTTGCCCTCAAACCGTGTCGTGGTTACGGCAAATTCGCGGTCCGCCCCTTCCTCGTGGCTAGAGGATGTGCGCAGTTTCAATGGCCATTCGGGCCAGGAAAGCTGCTTGTTTTCCTTTTCCGGCGGCTGCGGCATGATTTCAAGCTGGGTCACGGAAAGCGCGCCCTGGCGTACCGATGTGCCGATGCAGTCGGAACCGGTATCACCACCACCAATGACCACCACGTGTTTGCCGCTGGCCAAGATCGGTTCAACATCGCCAATTGCTTCGTTGCCGTTGCGACGGTTTTGTTGCGGCAAAAAATCCATGGCGAAATGAATGCCCTGCAGATCGCGGCCGTCGATAGGCAGGTCGCGGGGTTTTTCCGCGCCGCCGGTAACAACTACCGCATCATGGGTGTCAACAATTTCTCCGGCATCGATATTACCGCCAATATTTGCGTTGTAGTGAAAAACAACGCCTTCCTTTTTCATTTGATCCACCCGGCGGTCGATATGGTGTTTCTCCATTTTGAAATCAGGAATGCCGTAACGCATCAGGCCACCGGCCTTGGCATTTTTTTCATACAGATGCACCTCGTGACCAGCCCTTGCAAGCTGCTGGGCACAGGCCATGCCTGCCGGACCGGCGCCGATCACGGCAATTTTTTTGCCGGTTTTATGGCTGGCAATGTCCGGTTTGATCCAGCCCTTTTTCCAGGCCCGGTCAACAATCGCACATTCGATGGATTTGATCGTTACCGGCTGGTCGATCAGATTAAGCGTGCAGGATGCTTCACAGGGGGCCGGGCAAATGCGGCCGGTAAATTCCGGAAAATTGTTGGTGGAATGGAGGTTGGTTGAAGCCTTTTTCCATTTGCGCTGATAAACCAGATCGTTCCAGTCTGGTATCTGGTTGTTGACCGGGCAACCGCGCAATCCTTCTGCATCATGGCAAAAGGGAATGCCGCAATCCATGCAGCGGGCCGCTTGCTCACGCAATCCGTCCTCGCTCGGTGCAATGACAAATTCCCGGTAATTGCGAATCCGGTCGGCGGCCGGACGATATTTCCTGTCCTGCCGGTCGATCTCGAGAAATCCTGTAACTTTACCCATTTTCGAATTCCCTTATTTCGCCCGCACCGATGCGCGGTTTTGATCCTGCTCGATTTCCAGCAATGCGCGACGATATTCCACCGGCATGACCTTGACGAATTTTGGACGGTAACCTTCCCAGTTATCGAGTATCATCTGCGCCCGTCCTGAACCGGTATATCGGTGATGATTGACGATCATCTGGCGCAACCGCTCCTCGTCGTAACGGGTCATGTCTGAAGAAACATCCACCCGTCCGTGGTGCTCGATATCACCCACCTGGTGGTGCAGTTCTTCCATCAGATCGGCTTCTTCGGGCACCGGTTCGAGATCGACCATCGCCAGATTGCAGCGGGTCGAAAATGCCCCGTCCTCGTCGAGTACATAGGCGATGCCACCGGACATGCCGGCGGCAAAATTGCGCCCTGTGGGGCCGAGCACTGCAACCACCCCGCCGGTCATATATTCGCAACCGTGATCGCCAACACCTTCAACAACCGCAAGGGCGCCGGAGTTTCGCACGGCGAATCGTTCGCCTGCCACGCCGCAGAAATAACATTCGCCCTCGATCGCACCATAGAGCACCGTATTGCCAACGATAATCGATTTGTCGGGAACAATCTGAACCGCCTTGCTTGACGGGTAGACAATCAACCGGCCACCGGAAAGCCCCTTGCCAACATAATCATTGGCCTCGCCTTCCAGTTCCATGCTGATGCCGCGGGTAACCCAGGCACCAAAGGCCTGACCAGCTGTGCCGTTCAGCTTGATGTGAATGGTATCGTCGCCAAGCCCCTCGTGGCCGTATTTTTTGGCAACTTCGCCTGCAAGCATGGTACCGGCGGTGCGGTCCGTATTGCCGATGTCGGTGACGATCTTGACCGGGGTCTGGTTGTCGAGCGCCGGTCTGGCCTCGTTGATCAGTTTGCGGTCAAGAATATTGTCTAGTTTGTGGTCCTGGGTTTCGGAATGGAATATGCCGACATCGTCATCAACTTCGGGCTTGTAGAACAGCCGCGAGAAATCAAGTCCCCGGGCTTTCCAGTGGTCAATTGCATCGCGACGGTCGAGTGCCTCGATTTGCCCGACCATCTCGCTGAAAGTGCGGAAGCCCAGTTTTGCCATCAGTTCACGCACTTCTTCGGCAACAAAGAAGAAATAGTTGATCACATGTTCCGGCGCGCCGGTGAAACGGCGGCGCAGCACGGGATCCTGGGTGGCAATGCCGACCGGACAAGTGTTGAGATGGCATTTGCGCATCATGATGCAGCCGGAGGCAATCAGCGGAGCGGTGGAAAATCCAAATTCATCTGCGCCCAACAGTGCGCCGATCACCACATCGCGGCCGGTACGCAAACCGCCATCAACCTGCACCGCGATGCGCGAGCGCAGTTTGTTTTTGACCAACGTCTGGTGGGTTTCGGCAAGGCCGATTTCCCACGGGCTGCCGGCATGTTTGATCGACGTCAGCGGGCTTGCGCCGGTGCCACCTTCGAAGCCGGAGATCGTCACATGGTCGGCGCGGGCCTTGGCGACCCCTGCTGCAACCGTGCCGACGCCCACTTCCGATACCAGCTTGACGGAAATTTCTGATGTCGGGCTGACGTTTTTAAGGTCATAGATCAGCTGGGCCAGATCTTCGATTGAATAAATATCGTGGTGCGGCGGTGGTGAAATCAGCCCCACCCCCTGGGTTGAATGGCGTACCTTGGCAATTACCGCATCGACCTTGTGGCCGGGTAATTGTCCGCCTTCGCCGGGTTTTGCCCCTTGCGCCATTTTAATCTGGATCATGTCGGAATTGACAAGATATTCGGTTGTTACGCCAAACCGCCCGGATGCAACCTGCTTGATCGCCGAGCGCATACTGTCGCCGTTCTTTTTCGGTGTGAAGCGGTCTGGTTCCTCACCGCCTTCGCCGGTATTGGACTTGCCGCCCATCCGGTTCATGGCGATGGCCAGAGTAGTGTGGGCTTCACGGCTGATTGAACCATAGGACATGGCACCGGTGGCAAATCTTTTGATGATTTCTTTGGCCGGTTCCACCTCATCCAGAGGCATCGGTTTGTTGCCGAGTTCTTCAGCAGAACGAATTTTGAAAAGCCCGCGAATGGTCAACAATCCGTCCGTCTGCTCGTTTATGGCCTTGGCAAATTCGCGGTAGTGGTCTTGAGAATTGCCGCGTACCGCGTGTTGCAGGTTGGAGACGCTGCGACCGTTCCAGGCATGAATTTCGCCGCGGGAGCGAAGCGCATATTCGCCGCCAACTTCAAGTGCCGTACGTAAATAGGGCACATCGCCAAAGGCTTCCGCGTGCCGTTGAACAGTTTCAGAGGCCACTTCATCAAGGCCAATGCCTTCAACGGTTGTAGTGGTGCCGGTGAAAAACTCATCGACCAGCGCCGATGACAATCCGACGGCGTCAAATATCTGCGCCCCGCAATAGGACTGATAGGTGGATATGCCCATTTTCGACATCACCTTCAACAAACCCTTGTCGATGGCTTTGATGTAACGTTCAACAACTTCGAACTGGTCAACTT
>JALTNS010000167.1 GCA_027000565.1 Rhizobiaceae bacterium
TATTGCCACCAGCCCACTGACCAATTGACTTCATGGTTTTCTTCACCGGGGAATTGAATCAGGTTTTGTTCAATTTCTGAAAACATCAAATGTCCGGACTTTGCTTTCAAATATAGTTTGGGGTGAGTTGTTTTTAGGACACAAAGGCCACCAAGAATTGGAGGAATTCGAAGGTAATTTTTGTTGGAATAAGCCAGGCTAAGAGACAGAGTGCTGAAAATTCGTTCTATACTGCGCAGACTCAGGTTTTTGTGTTCAGCTGCATGCTCAATCATTATCGCGGCAGCTTCTGCGGATTTCAAATTGTCATCTTTAAATTCCAGTTGTTGAATTAGGTATTTGGTAAATTTCGGGATTACTCTTTGATGTTCATGCTCGGCATCATCGGTAAGGAAAAAGGTAAGCTGAATAAATTTTTGCAGATAAGTTTCGGCGTCAATCTCAGAACCATATGTAACCCGTACCGCGCTGCATAATTGTTCAAGGTGGGTTCCCAAGATAAAGTGAACATCTGGAACATTGAATAAATGTTTTATCCTTTCAAGAACCTCAAGTGCAAATTTAGGTCGGCAGCGATCCAGTTCATCAATGACGAATATTAACGGCTTTGTTTTTACTTCTTCATTTTCAGACGAAGAAGACAAGAGTAACGGCAGTTCTGTTAGCGCACTTCGAAATGCATCAATGGATGCCTTTTGCTCTTTTTGAGTAGAAAGCAGGTCCCCAATATGTTGATCAATAATTTGGCTTGCTTCTTTTGAAATATCAGAAGCGATTTTATCAAGATCGGTGCCGCTCAGCACACCAAGCGTCGCCAATTTAATACCCAATTTTGTGCTGGAACGGGCCAAGACCTTTCCTACACCTGTTGCCTTCTTGATTAAGTTGTCTACCTCAGTTTTGTTCTCCGATTTAAGTTCCTCAACCAGTGAAATAATCTCACTCGCAATGGCAATAAACGCGTCATCCAGATAGTCATTTGCAAATGCGTCGAAATATATTACCGGGGTTCCATTCTTGCGCAGATCACTTGCCCACATTTTGAGGAATGTGGTTTTGCCACTTCCCCATTGTGCATCAACAGCAATTACCATTGGATCAGAGACAGAGAGGACAACGTTACTTAAACCTTCACCAAGTTTTGCGCGGCCAAAGATATCTTTTTCAGGCGTGAAACCTTCTCGATCAGAAATTTCCAATTGCGGGGGGAAAATTCGCATAGATACCAAATTGTTGTAAATTAAACGACACTCAACCAATGATATAGCATAATATTTGGGTGGACCATAATGCGATTGCATCTTATCCAACCCTTATTCTAAGGTCTCCTGATTCCCTTCGAATGAGCTACGCGACCCATGTCCGAACCTGAAATCCTGTTTCATCAAAATGCCAATGCCGGTGTGGTAACGCTTAACCGTCCGCAAGCTTTGAATGCGGTCACTCACCAGATGGTACTGAAATTGCACGCGCAATTGCGCCAGTGGCAGCACGACCCGTCGATCAAGTGTGTGATCATCAAGGCGGCCGAAGGCCGGGCATTTTCAGCTGGTGGGGATATTCGCGACCTTTATCAGCGCGGCATGGCCGGAAAGCCGCATCTGCAGTTCTTTTGGGATGAATACCGCCTCAACGCATATATCAATGAATATCCCAAACCCTATATCGCGCTGATTGACGGCATTGTCATGGGCGGCGGGGTCGGTGTTTCGTTTCACGGTTCGCACCGGGTTGCCGGTGATAATATTTCCTTTGCCATGCCTGAGGTTGGCATCGGCTTTTTCCCCGATGTTGGCGGCTCTTATTTTTTGCCGCGGCTGCCGGGTGAAACCGGACTTTATCTGGCACTCACCGGTAATCGCATCAAAAAAGACGATCTTTTGTGGTCCGGCCTGGTCACCCATTACTGCACCAGCGAACGGCTCGATGCGCTTGAGCAGATGCTTTGTGAAACTGACGATGTGGAGGCGGTGCTCTCACCCTTTGCAGCGGTTGAAGCGGCAAGTGAATTGTCACGCAATCAGGCTGCAATCGATGAGGTTTTTGCAACCAGTTCCCTGATGGAAGTCATTGACAACCTTGAAATCTCTGCAAATTCTTCGGCGAATGTGACATCAGCATGGGCACAGAAAACCCTTTCAACCATCGAAAGCAAATCACCGACAAGTCTGGCAATTGCCTTTCGGCAAATGCGCGAAGGCCGCAACCTTGATATGCGCCAGTGCATGCAGCTTGAGTACCGGATTGTCTCGCGGGTTTTATCCGGCCATGAATTTTATGAGGGCATCCGCGCGGCCATCGTGGACAAGGATAATGCGCCACAATGGCAACCGGCGACAATTGCCGCCCTTGACCCTGCTGCAATTGCCGCTAATTTTGCCCCTCTTGATGGGGAAAACGGCACATGTGCCGGCGAGCTGGTATTTACATGAGCTATATTGAAGAGATAAAGCCTGCCCCCCGGACCATGGCCGAAATTGCTTTCGTCTGGTTTTTGCGGCTGCTGGCGTTCTGCTTTATCGGCTTCACATTGATCTATTGGATGCGGGTCAGCGGTTATTACCAAGGCGCCAACTGGCGCTTTGACACGATGTCGCCACCCTGGCAAACCGCCAGCGCAATATTGTCGGTTTTGATGCCGGTTTCCGCCGTTGGTTTGTGGTCAACCCAGTCGTGGGGGCAGGTGGTGTGGACACTGTCGGTATTCACTGAAATTATTATGTATGCGTGGCTTTCAAATTACTTTGGTGCCAACCCGGCAATCGTCTGGTTTCACTTTGCAACCATCGCTATTTATCTCGGGTTTCGCGGCTGGTTTATCTATAGCGCCAAGAAAGCGTGAATCAACATTGTTACCAAATTATTGAAAGCCTTGATTCCTTTGGGTTTTGGCAAAACCCGGTAAGATTAAATTAAGTCTGTGTTTTAAGTCGAATTTTAGACGAAACCTGTAGAGTTTCTCTCACGGTGGATCAAAAAACCAAAAACCACCAACAACAGAGAGGCTATTTATGATCAACGCACCAACCATGGCCGGAGTTCCGGCGGTGCCGCAGGATGATGGATCAATAAAGACCGATTATCTTGAGGCATTGACGCTGGTTGAACGGCTTCATCGCCGTTTGCTGGACGTTATTAAAGATGAGTTTGACCGGGAGGGTCGCGACGATATCAATGCGGTTCAGTCGCTGCTATTGTACAATATCGGCGATGCTGAATTGAGCGCAGGTGAATTGCGCACCCGCGGCTATTATCTCGGTTCCAATGTTTCCTACAACCTGAAAAAACTGGTTGATCAGGGGTTTATCAACCACCAGCGTTCCCGCAAGGACCGCCGGTCGGTGAAAGTCAGCTTGACCGAAAAAGGCATAGAGGTGTCGAAAATTGTCGATGGACTTTATAATCGCCATCTGAAGTCGATTGAACAGGTTGGCGGAATCGGTTGCGATGAATTCAAGGCGATGAACAAATCTCTGCATCGTCTGGAACGCTTCTGGACTGACCAGATCCTGTACCGGTTATAGACATTCAAATCCGGCGCGATGTAATATTTGCGCCTGAAAAATTTAATTAAATAGTCTCCTCAATAGACTGGCCTGGGCTCACCCCCGGGCCGGTTTTGTTTGTATTTTTACACAACATTTTGAACGTTTTTAAGCCACAGTTTTGTTCCATTTGCTTGTGGTGCGGATTTGTTAACCATAATATCGCTATGTACAATTATGTGTGGTAGGGTGGGTATCCGTGAATTTACGCGGCTGCAAAGGCTGATATCAGGGGTTGAATTTGGCCGCAGTAGCTTCACCCGGTGTTGTTCGCCAATAACGTTTAAGTGGAATCAGGTGTTAAAGTTATGTTTTTCAACAATCTGAAAATGTTGACCAAAAGTGCCGGGGCAATTTTGTTTTTGGCCCTGATGTTGGCATCGCAAAACGCCTATTCGCAGGCCAGCAGCATCATTGATGACATTTTGAATGCAACCGGTCGTGACCAGTGGAAAGACCGGTTCGATTCCCGTGGGGCACAGGAAAAGGATGTGGCATCTACCCTGCCGATTTTTGCACCCCAAACTTTGACCAATATTGAGCAGGCAATCGCCAACTACAATGCAATTGTTTCATCCGGCGGCTGGCCGGTGGTTCCGGCCAATCGCAAATTGCGGCTTGGTTCCAATGATCCCAATGTGGCGATCTTGCGAAAAAGACTGATTATTTCGGGCGATCTGCCGCGGCGGGCAGGTATTTCAAATCAGTTTGACACCTATGTTAAAACCGCAATCAGGCGCTTTCAGCGTCGCCACGGTTTGCCGGCGGATGGTATTCTGGGCCGCTTCACCTATGCGGCGCTGAACATTCCGGCCGACGTGCGTTTGGGTCAGCTGGAAACCAATCTGGTTCGTCTGCGCTCAATGTCGGGTTTTCTTGGTGATCGTTATGTCATGGTCAATATTCCGGCAGCCCAGATTGAAGCTGTTGAAAACAACCGGGTTGCCCTGCGCCATACGGCGATTGTTGGTCGGGTAAGCCGCCAGACACCAATCCTCAGTTCAAAGATCTACGAGATCAATCTCAATCCATACTGGACATCGCCAATCTCGATCATCCGCAAGGATATTATCCCGCTGATGCGCAAAAATCCGTCCTATGTGACCGACGCCAAAATCCGTATCTTCAAGCGCGACGGCAGCGAGATCATGCCGGAGGAAATAGACTGGAGCACCGAGGAAGCGGTTAAATACCGTTTCCGTCAGGAGCCGGGCCGCAATAATGCCATGGGGTCGGCTAAAATCAATTTTGCCAATCCGCATGCGGTTTATCTGCACGACACCCCGCAGCAAAGCCTGTTCAACAGGCAGTTGCGGTTTATTTCTTCAGGCTGTGTCCGGGTGCAGAATGTGCGTGATTTGTTGACCTGGCTTGCCAAGGATACGGAAGGCTGGTCGCGTCGCAAGATTGAACAAACCATCGCATCCGGTGACCGCATCAACGTCCGCCTCAAGGCCCCTGTGCCGATTTACCTGACTTATATCACCGCCTGGTCCACCGCGAATGGCATTGTCCATTTCCGCGATGATACCTATCGTCGTGATGGTGTTGAGGAAGTTGCGTACGGGCAATAAATCATGTGGAAAGCAGCTCCGGTTGCGTCGCATTCTCCCGTTTTACAATTTTCACTTTTGTGTTAGATGCCGCTTGTGCGCCTTTCATTGACAAGGCAGTTTTTGGCTATCCGGGACAATCAACCATGACATCAATCGACCCCGCCCGCGCATCGAGCGTTGAGGCATTTTTTTCCCAATCACTGGCAGATGTTGACGCCGATATTTTCGGTTCGGTTCAAAATGAACTGGGGCGGCAACGCCACGAAATCGAGTTAATCGCATCGGAAAACATCGTCTCCCGCGCGGTACTGGAAGCGCAGGGTTCGGTATTCACCAACAAATATGCCGAAGGTTACCCGGGCCGTCGTTATTATGGCGGTTGTGAATTTGCCGATATTGCTGAATCACTGGCGATTGAACGGGCAAAACAGCTGTTTGGCTGTAATTTTGCCAATGTTCAGCCGAATTCCGGCAGCCAGATGAACCAGGCCGTATTTCTGGCGCTGCTGCAGCCGGGCGATACATTCATGGGACTTGATCTCAATTCCGGTGGCCATTTGACCCACGGATCACCGGTTAACATGTCCGGCAAGTGGTTCAAGCCGGTGTCTTACGGGGTGCGTGAAGACGATCACCTGATTGATCTTGATAATGTCGCCGAACTGGCTGAAAAGCACCGGCCCAAACTGATCATCGCCGGTGGAACCGCCTATTCACGCGAATGGGACTGGGCACGTTTTCGCCAGATCGCTGATTCTATCGACGCCTACCTGATGGTTGATATGGCCCACATTGCCGGTCTGGTCGCAGGTGGTGTGCATTCATCACCGGTGCCCCATGCCCATGTGGTAACCACCACCACCCACAAATC
>JALTNS010000168.1 GCA_027000565.1 Rhizobiaceae bacterium
GTGCTAGTAAAACCAGACAGACAAATGAACACATACAGAGTTTGGATTCTGTTCACTCTATTTCCCGCCGAATAAGGGCAGGAGTAAATCTTCTAAGCAGTGCGTTCTCAATTGGGGTGATTTCTCGCCTTGAATACATAAACAAGGATATGGCAAAGCTTTGTGGATACAGCAAACCTTTTGATTGTTATGGGGGTTGGTTGCGCGAATTGCAAAATCTATCAATCGCGCTAAATCAGACTAAGTTCACCTACCTTTCGAAAAATATGCAGGTTCCACTATACCAGACTGAAAATGTCTGGTTATACAACGAGCGTGGGGTAGTCGCTCTTATACAAGGGCGCTTGTGGGAGGCCTTGGATCACTTCGATCTCGCTGTCACCCGTTTACAGGGAGATCCCTGGCTTGATATGGACGGTGACATGGATCAGGCGCCCATGTCATCCCTACGTCGAGTAGAGCTAAACAGGGCAATTGCACTGCTTGAAGTCGGAGAAGCCGTCAAAGCAAAATCTATTTTTCGTTCTCTTTTTAACCGTGCGAAAGATAGTGAAAACAGAAACAAAGACAGTGTTACGGCTTTGTTGGCTGAGGGATATATCGGCCTGTGTTTACATCTTGAAGGCCAGATTGAGCCAGCCAAAACGTATTATAAGAACGTACTCGATAAATTAAAGAACAAGGATGATCGATTTCTTCGCGCAAGCGCGATTTTTAACATGCATCTGGGTAACCTCTATGGCAGCAGTGGGAATCTGGTAAAATCAACAAAACATATAGCAATTGCGAAAGATATAGCTGCCAGCGCACGGCAAATGGATATTCTGCATCAAGCCTGTTTATCAAAAGCGCGACTTTTACTTCGCGACAAAAGCGATTCCAATATGGATGAGGCATTTTCGCTGTTACGTGGAGCAGATGAGTATGCAGAACGGATGGGGGTTCAAAAAATTCAGGCTCATGCACATCTGGTTCATGGGCAAATACTTCTGGTGCAAGGGCAGTTTGGCGATTCAGGACGAAAACTGTCCTCATCCATCGCAATTTCCAATAAATATGGACTAACCATTCGAAAAATCCAGGCGTTGCAGGTCTATGGAAAACTGCTTGAATGCAGGAATGCCAACAAGGAACTGATAGATGACGTCAACCATGCTGCAAAAAAACTTGCGGAACAAAGTGGCTATCTGATTCAGTCAACTCAGTTTAAGATCAGATCAAGATCCTAAAAGATTCTGGTATAAAATCTTCCTGGCTCCCGAGCAAAGAGACCGGTCATGGCTAAAAAGCTGTGGCCGGTTTTTTGGTTTGGTGACGCGTGTTTGAACCGAAACGTGTCCAAATACACACAAAACGGGCTTATTTCGGCAAAAAACACCCTATCTGAATACATTATGAACAACAGGTTCAGTCCCGCGTCACAACGCCAGGCCTAATTTGAAGGGGTAGCAGAAATATTCCGGTTCCATGCGTGGGGCAGTCGAGAGCCGGATCAACATGAAGGAAAGTCCAATGAAACGTTCCATAAAAACCACTGCCCTCGCCGCCGCAATTGCCTTTACCGGTATTGCCGGTGTCGCACAGGCCGATAACCCCAAGCCGGTTGGCGATCAATCTGCCGATGTCACAATCAAACCAAACGGATTTAGTCCGATTTCTGTCGATGTTATATCGGAAGACGGAAAAAAATGGACCAAGGTAAAGTCGAAAAAACTGTTGCTTAAAGTAACCGTGGGGGTCGGCAAAACCGACCAGTATGTTCGTGGCATCAATATCCGCCAGGGATGGCTTTCGCAAACCTCTGAACAGCCATGGCTGTTGAGCCGCAGTTTCGGAAAGAACCTGGTGCGTTACGACAGCAACGAGGTCATATCCGGCTCCACTGACAATTTTACCCCCGCCGAGCGCACTTCTTTTATCAAGGCCTGTAATGCAAAACTCGATAAAGGCGGCTCGATTAAAAAATCCTACAAACTGTTCTCCGGGGTAAAATTGCAAATAAGGGCTTCATTCACATCTGATGGACAAATCGATTTGGGCAGTCTGGATAGTGTATTCAGCAATGGCAAAGCCACTGTTGCGGTAAACTGCAAGGGGGTGAAAAACGCAGCCGGCGGGTTTGCAGCCGAACAGCCAAAAAACCTCAAGGTTAAATCAGTGCAATTGTTCCGCACGACCTATTCCAATGCCTATTCGCAGCCTAACCCCGGCGTTAAATGCAAAAAAGCCCGGTTGCTGGTGCGCTTGAAGACCAACAAGGCGGGTCCGGTCAAATTCCGGTTGTGGACCAAAATTGGCAACAAGCCGATGTCTTCGAAACTTGTCGAAACCTGGTCAAATTTTTCCGGCCCCGGCGAGTTCAAGGCTGAATATAAAGAATGGGTATCGGTCAACAAGACCAGCTTTGTTCAGGCCAGGGCTGAAGAGCTGATCAACCCGATTGGCATGTCGACCGCGTGGAAATCAATCACACTGCATTGCACCGGTGCCGGTGGCGGCGGTTTGGCTGATGTTCCCGCAAACAACCCGGACGACGTTCCAGCTGTTGCAGCTCTTAAAGTCACGGGCAATCTGACCCTTGCCGACAAGGCCAACGCGCCAAAGGACCGGCCACGTCTTGGTGCTGCCGTATTCAAGATCTGGGCCACCAAACCCGGCCCGACATCTTATCAGCTGACCTGTTCCGGCGGTCGTAAATGGACAGGCACCCTGCCAACCTTCAAAATTACCAACAAAAAGTATCAGGCGGTGGGATTGCGCAATTTCCAGATTGCCAAAACCGAAAAACTGAGTTGTGCCCTGCGCTCCACATCAATGCCAAAAAACAATCTTATTGCACTGGCAACCAGGCAGTTCAATCTGGTGAAGCGTAATCCGAAACTTGGTGGACCCGGCAAGCTGAAGCGCAAGGCCACAACGGCCGGCAAAATCAAACGGACCAAAAAGATGAAGGCGAGAAACAACATCAAACGCCGGAAACTAACAATAAGCAACTGATCTTCCGGTAGTTACAGTCCAAGGCCGCTTCATTTGAGGCGGCCTTTCTGGTTTATTATCCCTGCGGTTTGTTCCGCTCCTCTTCCTCATAAAGCAGCCACGGTTTTGCGGCCAGTGCAAGGCCGGTGATCAGACCGATAAAAAACCCGAACGAACCGGCATAGGGCCACGGCCCCCAGACCGGGCCGCTGCCAGCCGGTTGAAGGGCGCTCAGATTAAAAATAATATCGTTGTCCCACTTCCAGACAAACAGATAAATTGCCAGCCAAATGCCCGCCACCAGCCAGATGCTTGTCCATGGCAATGCACGGGCTGCCAGCCAGCGGGTCAGCCACATGGCGACAAGCGCTGCCACAAGCCCATATAATATCCACGAACCCCAGGCCTGAACTAATCGCGCTGTGTCTGCTGCCGTTTCTGAACGAATCATAAGTTCAAACAGGGTATCATTGCGGCTGATCACATGGTCAACCGAGCGGCGGAATACCTGTGCAATCTCCTGCCCCAACAGCCGTGTTGGAAACAGAAAAATACTGCACAAAACACCCGCAACGAGCGGAATTGCGGCAATTTCTCTCAATTTGGCCAGCTACATTCCTCCAGACCGGGTGTTTGATTAAGGTGCAACCCGTTCAAAAATTATCGGTTTGTCAACCACATCAAGTGCATGGCCGATCTTGTAGGCGCTGCGGATGATTTTGGCCGCCGCTTCAGCCTTTTCTTCGCTCGATGCATGGATCATCGCCAGCGGTTGCTCACTGTCAACCGCATCTCCGATGGCGACCAAATCAGAATATCCGACCGAATGATCGATTTTGTCCTGCGGCCTGGTGCGGCCACCGCCAAGCGCCACAACACCCAGCCCGACGGAACGGGCATCGACGGCGACAATCGAACCTTCTGTATCTGCAAACACCGGGCGTATAACTGTAGCGGGCTTGAGATATTTGTGATGGTTTTCCATAAAATCTACCGGCCCGCCAAGGCCCGCCACCATGCGGCCCAAAATCTCCATGGCTGCGCCAGACTGGAAAGCCTCCGCCATTTTGGTGCGACCCGCATCGGTATTTTGGGCCAATCCGCCGGAGGCAAGCATTTCTCCGCCCAGGGCCACAGTGACATCAAACAATCTTGAATCCACGTGTTCGCCGGTTAAAAACTCTACCGCATTGCGCATTTCAAGCGCATTGCCCGCGGCGCTTGCCAGTGGCTCGTTCATGTCGGTCAACAGGGCCGTTGTTTTAAGTCCGGCACCGTTGGCGACTTCCACCAGACTTTCCGCCAGTTCACGGGCCCGTTCCAATGAAGGCATGAAGGCACCGCTGCCGCATTTGACATCGAGCACCAGCCCTTGAAGCCCCGCGGCGAGTTTTTTAGACAATATCGAAGCAGTGATCAGCGGTACGGATTCCACTGTCGCGGTGACATCGCGAATGGCATAAAATCGCTTGTCGGCGGGCGCCAGATCGCCGGTCTGGCCAATGATGGCACAGCCGACGTCTTTCACGACCTTTGAAAACAGTTCATTGTCCGGTTGAGTCTGATAGCCGGGAATTGCATCGAACTTGTCCAATGTGCCACCGGTATGGCCAAGCCCGCGGCCTGAGATCATCGGTACATAACCGCCACAGGCGGCAATCGCCGGAGCGAGCATCAACGAGACATTATCCCCCACCCCGCCGGTTGAATGTTTGTCCAGCACCGGACCATCCAGATGCGACCAGTCGAGCACCTCACCGGAATCCCGCATAGCCATGGTCAAAGCTATAGCTTCATCGCGGTTCATATTTTTGAAAATGATTGCCATGGCCAGCGCCGCGATCTGCCCCTCCGATACGGCGCCTGAGGTGATGCCGGAAACAAATCCGGCGATTTCTTCGGCTGAAAGTGTTTCACCGTCGCGTTTTTTGCGAATGGTCTCCTGCGGCAGCATGGGTGTGGTCCTTTGGTTTTTATCTGCAGGTACTAAACTCAAACCCCGAACGGAGTCCATATACTTTTCACCTGGGTTGCCTTGAGCAAAAACTCTTTGCCCTGGCCCTGTTCCGCACTAAACCAGTCGCGTTGTTTGCCATAGTTGACCCAGGTTGGTTTGAGGCTGCCAGCCGACTGCAGCTCTACCATGGTGGAACCCTGTTTGTCGCCGAAATACCAGTGCGCGCCGATGTCGTCATGGGCGGCCATGGTCTCGGCCAGGGTATCGCGTTTGCCGGTTATGATATTGATCACGCCATCCGGTACGTCGGATGTATCACACACCTGATAGAGATCACCGGCAACCAGCGGCTGGTTGGGTGAGGGCGTGACAATCACCCGGTTACCCATTGAAATAGCTGGCATAATTGTCGAAATCATACCTAAAAGCGGGGCTTCATCCGGACATGAAATGGCGATCACTTCGTAAGGTTCTTTCAGCGCGATGGACAGCATATTGGCAGCAGGACTGCGGGTTTCGCTGTCATATTTATCGGCCCAGGCGGCGTAATAGATGATGCGCGCAACCGAGGCGTCGACTTCTTTCATCGCCTTGGCGATGGTTTCGCCCGAACCTGCGGCAAGTCTGGTGGCAAAATCAAGCGCCCGCGCCTCAAGATTTTCGGCGAGAAAATACAATACCTGCGCCCGCTGGTGGCCGGTCATGGCGCTCCAACTGGCAGCCTTGCGCGCCACCTCGACCGCATTTCGCACATCCTTTCGGTTGCCAAGACCGGCCTCACTGATCAGATTGCCCGCATGGTCAAACACCGGATAGCTATAGCCGCCATCAGGCCTTGCCTGTTTGCCGCCGATATAATGTTTCATCGTGCGGTCCAGCCGCTCCGGCCGGGCAAGTTCGGCATCACCAAGCGGCACGCCCGGGGCAAATTCCTCCGGTTTGGGCAAAAGAGCTGCTTTTTTCTGCCAAGCGGGCACCAGATATTCGTTCATCCCTTCGCGGCCACCCTCGCGGCCAAAGCCGGATTCCTTGGTGC
>JALTNS010000169.1 GCA_027000565.1 Rhizobiaceae bacterium
CAGCTAAAGCATCGATATGCGGGGTGCTGATTTCGTCATTGCCATAACAGCCCAACAATTCGGCAGGCTGATTGTCGGTCATGAACATCAGGATGTTGGGACGCACAGCGGTCTCACAGTCTTATCGGGTTACGTTATATTTCGTATCATCGCAGCGCATTTTTCGCCAATCATTATCGTTGGTGCATTCGTATTGCCACCAATAATGGTCGGCATGATCGAGGCATCGGCAATCCGCAGATTTTCTATGCCGTGAACCCGAAGCTGATCATCAACAACCGCTTGCTCATCATTGCCCATTTTACAGGTGCCAACCGGATGATAAACCGTATCTGCCCGCTGGCGAATAGCAGAACGGATGTCCGCATCAGATTGCACTTTGGCAGTATAAAGTTCTTTGCCGCGCCAGGGCGCCAGGGCAGGGGCCTCCAGCACCCGCCGCATAATGTGGAACCCCTTGACCATGAGATCGAGATCACTGTCGTCGGTGAAATATCCCATGTCGATTTTTGGCGGCTTGTTGACGTCTGGCGACGCGAGCTCAACAGAGCCGCGACTTTGAGGCCGCAGAACACAGATATGACAGGAAAATCCATGACCCAAATGCAGCTTGCGCGTATGGTCATCAACAATACCAACGACAAAATGCATTTGCAGATCGGGACGCGCCAGCGACGGGTCCGACTTGATAAATGCTCCCGCCTCGGCAAACGGGCTGGTAAGCATTCCGCGACGTTCACGCCGCCATTGAATTATCGATTTGATGATGTCAGCTGTTCCACCCAATGACAGGCCGAAAAGCTCACGCGACGGGGATTTATACGCTGTGATATAGTCGATATGGTCTTGCAAATTCTGGCCAACGCCGGGCAGATCATGAACAACATCGATGCCATTGTCGCGAAGATGCGCGCCGGGGCCAATGCCGGACAACATCAATAATTGCGGCGAGGCGAAGGCGCCACTGGCGAGGATGATTTCCCTGTTGGCGCGGATTTGGTGCGTTTTACCGTTTTGTTTGAAAACTACGCCAACAGCTCGGCCATCTTCAACTATTATCCGCTCTGCAACGGCTTTGGTTTTGATTTCAAGGTTTTTGCGATTCATATTCGGGTGGATATAGGCGGCGGCAACGCTGTGGCGTTCTCCGGCTTTCTGGGTGACCTGATACATGCCAAACCCTTCCTGGGTTGGGCCGTTGAAGTCAGTATTTTGCGGAAATTGCAGTTCTTGCCCTGCATCAATGAATGCCTTCGCGATTGGTCGCGGGCTCACCTGGTCCATGACATTGAGCGGGCCTGCATCGCCATGTAAATCATTGGCCCCGCGCGCGTTGCTTTCAGCCTTTTTGAAGTAGGGAAGCACGTCCTGCCATCCCCACCCGCTATTGCCCAGGCTTTTCCAGTGGTCGTAGTCGGAAGGGTGTCCGCGCACATATAGCATTGCATTAATGGCGCTGGAACCGCCAAGTGCCTTGCCACGAGGCTGAAATCCGCGCCGCCCGCCAAGTCCGGGCTGTGGTTCGGTCTTAAACGCCCAATTGTGGATTGGCCTTGATATGATCGCTGCAACTGCTGAAGGTACCCGGATCATGATGCTTTTTCCATCCCCCCCGGCTTCGAGCAGACAAACGCTGGCGTTTGTATCTTCGCTCAAACGGCCTGCAACCGTGCAACCGCCGCTGCCGCCGCCAACCACGATGTAATCAAATGTCTCAACATTGTCGGCCATGAATTTTCCTTTTGACAAGTGTTGCGGTACTTGTCTGCGTGGTCAAGATGATTATTGCGGGTTTACCATGTCGATTTACCGACATTAGAGGAATATCCGCTAAAACACCTGCTTTGTGATAATAATATCATGGTTAGGCTCTTTTGGTGGCCGTGGTGGGGGAGTTTATATGTCTGGGTCATATCCGCAAATCAGCGCCGCGCCGCCGCCCGCCCGCGTATATTCTCTTGATTTATTGCGCTTTCTGGCCGCCGCCGCCGTGGTTTTGTATCACTACAGTTATCGTGGAGTGAGCGGAGGTTATACCCAGTTCGGCCTGCCGCAGATATCCTGGTGGTCTCAATATGGTTTTCTTGGCGTCAGCCTGTTTTTTATTATCAGCGGGTTCGTAATTTCATGGTCAGCCGACAAACAATCTCTGGACAGGTTTGTTGCTGCGCGGTTTTTACGGCTTTACCCGGGGTTCATCGCTGGAGTGACGCTGACATTTCTGGTCACCTATATTGTTGGATTTCAATTCAGTGATGTTACGCTTGCCCAATATTTTGCCAATTTTATTTTTCTGCCGCAGGTGCTCGGTTACGAGTTTATCGACGGCGTTTATTGGTCAATTGTTGTTGAATTGATATTTTACGGCTGGATTGCCGCGCTGTTGGGATTTGGCGTATTTCGACGTTATCTGCCGGAAATCATCGCCATCTGGTTGATTATAGCGATGTTGAACGAATTTGTATTCTTCATCGATGCGCTGCGCTGGCCGCTAATGACGCCCTATGCCGGATATTTTGCAGCTGGCATGCTTTTGTTTCGAATGAAGATCAAAAGAGCTGGCGCCCCTTGGGAAAAACTGATGTTTTTGATCGCCATGGCCTATTCAATGATGATTGAATCTTTGCGTGGCATCAGTGGGGGCAATGCGTTTTCCGGCGAGTTTGACCGCCTGACGCTTGCCCTCGTGACCGGCGCGATGTTTTTGGTTTTTATTGGTTTCATTAATTTGAAATTATCGAAACAAACCGGCCAGCGTCTCGCGATATTGGGCGCGTTGTCATATCCGCTTTATCTCATCCATCAACACATTGGTTACATAGTCTTGAGCCGGTTTGATGGCATGTTTGATCCATGGGTTCTGTTTGCCGCCGTATCCGCTGCCATGTTAATGTTATCAGTATTAATTGCAAAATATGTAGAGCCGGCCGGGAAGCGTTTGTTGCGTCCCGCAGTCGAAGCAATTATTGCGCTGTTTTTCCGTATTCCGTGGATTGCAAAAAAATCAGCGCGCCACAACGGACCTTACGCCAATCCCTTGATCGCAGAAGAAAGATCACCATAACCGGTGACACGGCGTTCGTATTCAAGGTCGAGGAACCGGGCTGCCTCTTCCGCCATCTGGTCCAGTGCCGGATCTTCATTTTGTACCAGATAAACCAGTTTTTTGTAACTGCCAAAATACATGTCGCGCAATTCCGGGTGTTTATCGAGGCCAAGTGGTTCAATCACAAAGGCGCGAAACTGTCGGGCCAGAAAATCCGTTAGAAAAAACGTATAAATATCATCCTCATCGCGCGCAATGAAATCATCATTGCCAAAATAAAACGAAAAACAATGTGGACCGGCGATCCGCTCAACCCCGTGTTCTTCGCACACCTTGTCCAAGGTTCCGCTGGTACCGCAATCGGCATAGGCAACATATACCCGCTCAATTCCATCATGGCGGGCTTTTATAATTGCCTTGTCAACAGCGTCGGGTATTTTCTCCGGACTGTTGTGCAGGATTGCCGGCAGGCAGGTCAGTTCAATATGCGGCAGGTTTTCAATAAGCGACAGCACTTCACGTGCCAGTGCACCACAGGCAATAATGCGCAACTTTTCTGTCGACTGCTCCGGTGGCCTTTGCTCCATATTTGTAGTCATAGGTGTACCCGCGCTATTTGCGCCCGCCCCATTCGACGAGAAGTCGGTTTGGGACCAGTTCAGGCCGTCGCCATCTGATTGTGCTTGCGGTTAACCAGTTCCCGGGCCGTTTCAACGGCGACTGCAGCATCACGGCAATAGGCATCAGCACCAATGGCACTGCCAAATTCCTCGTTCAGTGGCGCGCCGCCAACAAGTACGATTAAATCGTCGCGAATACCTTTTTCCTTCAACGTATCAATAACGACCTTCATATAGGGCATAGTGGTGGTTAAAAGTGCGGACATGCCAAGAATTTCAGGCTTGTGCTCTTCGATTGCCGCAAGATAATCCTCAACCGGATTGTTGATACCCAGATCAATCACCTCAAATCCAGCGCCTTCCATCATCATGCCAACAAGGTTTTTGCCGATGTCATGAATGTCACCCTTGACCGTACCAATAACCATGGTGCCCTGTTTGGGAGCACCTGTTGCAGCAAGCAGAGGACGAAGAATAAACATGCCCGCCTTCATCGCGTTGGCGGATAAAAGAACTTCCGGTACAAATAAAATGCCGTCGCGAAAGTCTTCGCCGACTACCCGCATACCTTCAACGAGGGCTTCGGTGAGCACTTTATAAGGTACCCAGCCGCGGGCAAGAAGAATCTCGGTACCTTCTTCGATCTCTTCTTTTAAACCGTCATAAAGATCGTCATGCATTTGCAGAACGAGTTCATCGTCAGATAATTCAGAGAGAACAATATCTTCTTCGTCGGCCATGGCATTTCCCAAGGTGGTTTGAACTGTTTGAATAGATATATTTCGCGGCTTGGTATCATAGTTGATTGAATGTGAAAAGTATGTGCGTCGATATCATTTCAGAGACTCATAATACGACTCCTGTGCTTTTAATTGCGACAGCATCATATCGTGTGTTGATCGTTCTTATCTACTCCCGGGTTTGGCTATCTTTGATGCGTCAGATGGTGGCGCTGGCAGGCATCCTCTAAATACAGGTCGAATTAGGATGCGGAAAACACCCACCGGTCCGGCGTAATGCGCCTGGTAATCGATCACAAGCGAGTTCGGCAATGAACGAAATAGTTGATAAACCTGTAGCTCCGTCAACATCTGAAGTTGAATCAACCGCTCGGAAAAGAAGTCGCGCCCGAGGTGGAGCATCCGCGCGCCGTGCCCGTCGATCAGGTAGTGGAACTGTTCATTTCCCCTATATCCAGCGCAAAATCAAAGAGTTTGAAATTCTGGACGAAGAAGCCCTGTCGATAATCGAAAGCAATGCCGATATTGTGCTGGAAGAAATTGGCATCGAATTTCGTGACGACGCTGAAGCGCTTGCCATGTGGAAAGAGTCTGGTGCCGATGTGCAGGGGGAACGGGTGCATTTTCCCAAGGGTCTGTGTCGCGAATTGATGAAAACCGCGCCGGCGCAATTTACCCAGCATGCCAGAAACCCCGAACGCTCGGTGGTCATTGGCGGAAAAAATACCGTATTTGCCCCGGTTTATGGCCCGCCATTTGTGCGCGATCTTGAAGGCGAACGGCGTTATGCAACGATTGAGGATTTTCAGAATTTCGTAAAACTCGCCTATATGGCCCCGGCGATGCACCATTCAGGCGGCACGGTTTGTGAACCGGTGGACATACCGGTCAACAAGCGTCATCTCGATATGGTTTATTCCCACATTAAATATTCCGATAAACCATTTATGGGATCGGTCACCGCGCCTGAACGGGCTGCAGACACGCTCGAGATGGCGCGAATATTGTTCGGCGAGGAATTTGTTGACCAAAATTGCGTGCTGACCAGTCTGATCAACATAAATTCTCCAATGGTGATGGATGATACCATGCTGAGCGCGCTGAAAGTTTACGCCCGCGCCAATCAGGCAACCATTATCTCTCCGTTTATTGTCGGAGGCGCGATGTCACCGGTCACGGTTGCCGGTACCTTGACCCAGGTATTGGCCGAGGCACAGGCGGCAATTGCATTTTCGCAATTGTGCAGACCCGGTGCGCCTGTGATCATGGGCACATTTGCAACCTCAATTTCCATGCAATCCGGTGCGCCTGCGTTTGGCACGCCGGAGCCGGCTCAGGTGTTGTTCGGAGCAGCCCAGTTTGCCCGCCGGTTTGGCCTGCCATTCCGTTCTGGTGGTTCGCTCACCGGTTCCAAACTGCCCGATGCGCAGGCGGCTTATGAAAGTGCCGGCACCCTGTGGCCGGCGATGTTGGGCGGCGTGAATTTTATGCTGCACTCGGCCGGATGGCTGGAAGGCGGGCTGGTCTCTTCCTATGAAAAATTTATCATGGATTGCGA
>JALTNS010000170.1 GCA_027000565.1 Rhizobiaceae bacterium
CTTCCAGTATCGCTCCACGAAAAATGCAGAATAACCACTTATCCCGTTGCGGCAAGTCCGGTCAGTCGCTGGAATATAGTCGGTTTTTTAAGTGGTTGCGGCGGCGGCAGACTGTCAGGTTTCATTCGGCTGACAATCCAGCGCGGCAGAACCGGATCGCTTGAACAACTGCACGATGTCCCCATTTTTTCAGGATCAAAAATCTTGATATAGGCCGGCTCGCGCATATCATCCACATAAATCGAACCACAGCTCGGCCGGTCACGCCGCTTGTTGATTACTGCCTCGGCAGCATCAAGGAATTGCGCAAAATCCTGCTTTCCGGCAAAGGCATCAGGTGCAGCATCACTGACTGGATAGACATACCAGTTTTCAGGTGATGCATGCAGCGATTGCCAAAGGGTCTCCAT
Organism: Rhizobiaceae bacterium; assembly: GCA_027000565.1. GTDB lineage: Bacteria > Pseudomonadota > Alphaproteobacteria > Rhizobiales > Rhizobiaceae > SZUA-100. Next base: position 411 of record JALTNS010000170.1, read on the forward strand.
GTCATTCCACCTGAGCACACCGAAAAACTGTCCCTGAAACCGGTTCCAATAGTCAGTATCTGGCAGCCTGCCTAATTCACTCATTTTATCCAAGCCCTTGAGTTGTTCAAACCGGCCGTGCCGTATCCAGTTTCAGACTATCATCGGTTTGCTTAAATGGCCATTCACAATGGGGATTAGCCCAGCACAGAAAAGCTGGATTCCTCGTTGATCCTGCGTTTACGGGAATAAAATCCGACATCAATGTCCCGGTTGATGTAGGGCAGATTGAACCGGTGCGGTTTGGCATCATGGTCGCCACCGTTCTCACAATACTCTATCAGGGATGCCATCATCTTGCCGGCAATCGGCGCGTTTTTGTATTGATTGCCACTTGTGCCGCAAGCCATGTAAAACCCCGGTAATTGCGATTTGTCATAGACCGGAATCCAGTCGGTTGATGCATCATAGAGATCGACAACACCGCGGGTTTTCTGCGGAATGCCGAGACTTGGAACCCGTTGGCCATAACGCATCGCCTGAGTTGTCCACTGGTCGGTGAAATTGCGATCATAGTCGTTATCATTCTCTACCCATTGATGCGGATCGCATTCGGGATCCTCGCTGCCAATTAGAATATTGTTGCCGTGTTCGGGGCGGCAGTAACATGCAATATCACTGTCGGAGACGATCATTCCCTCATTTTCAAAATCAAAACCATCGGGGGCGGGAACATGCACCACCTCCTGGCGAAGTGGCCTTGTTTTAATGGTCATATCACCCAACACACCTGCCATCCCGTTTATTTTTGCGGAAGCGGGTCCTGCCACATTGATCACCACGGGGGCATGGATTTCATCGCCATCGGCCAGCCGAACGCCGGATACCTTGCTGTCCGACCGTAATATTTCGACCACCTCCGCGCCGGTTTGAAACGATGCGCCCTGCAATCTTGCTGCATCGGCGAGATTTTGTGCCGAAAGTGCCGGGTCATTGACATAACCGGTTTTTGGCCAGAATACACCGCCGGTTATTTGGCCGCCATTGGATTTACCAAAATCAGCATCATCCATGGTGCGGGGCGGGGCAAAACTCTCAAGCGAGTAGATCGGCAGCCGTTCAACAATTTTTTCGGCCGGCCATTCTTCAAGCGGGCAATCGACCAACCGACAATTTTCAATGTGTTTTTGCAAGTATCCATTGGCTTCGGTCTTCATCACAAGACAGCCGGTCTCTATATAGCGCGCCAGATCATGGCCTTTCGGCAAACCCAGATAGTCGGCCCAATCGGGCCAGTAATGATAGGCCTCCCACGCGAAAACCGTGCCGTCAAATGTTGAATAATGGGTGCGGATTATCGCGCAGGACCCTGATGTGGAACCGTGCCCGACCTGTGTATTGCGGTCCAGGCTCAATGTTTTCCAACCCGATTTCGCCAGTTCAAAGGCAATTGCAGTGCCTATTATGCCGGCACCAATGATGATTGCATCAGCTGTTTTTGTCATTGCGAGGTTGCTCTGGTTTCAAGTTCAAAGTTCAATGTATTGAACTAATATCCACGCGCCATGTCCACCAGATTGTTCAATTTGCCGGTGCTTTCGTAGCGGGTGATTTGGCCCGCCACATATTTCGCCAGTGCCGAAATGTTGCTGGTCGCAGCCACATGGGGGGTAATAATCGCGTTTTCGAAATCCCACAACGGGCTGTCATCAGCCAATGGTTCCGTTTCAAAGACATCAAGCGAAACTCCGCCAAGCATGCCGTTTTGCAGCGCCTCGATGATATCAGCTTCGACCTGACTGCCGCCGCGCCCGGCATTGATGATTACCGGCCTGATCGCACCATTTTGCGGCAATCTTTTTATCAACCCGGCATTGAGGATACCGGTGGTCCTGTCAGTCAAAGGCAAAAGACAAACCAGAATATCGCTTTGGCCTAAAAATGCGTCAAATCCGCCCTCGCCTGAAAAACACTGCACACCTTCAACATATTTTTTACTGCGGCTCCAGCCATTAACCTGGAAACCCATGACATTCAGTTTTTCTGCAGCGTTGCAGCCAAGCTCGCCCAGCCCCATCATGCCAATTCGAACGTCCGAAGCGATTGGCTGGTCAAGCTCCTGCCAATGATGTTTGAACTGGTTGCGGTCGTATTTCCGCTGCTGGCGCAAATGCATCAAACATTGCAGCACCACCCACTCGCTCATCCGGTTGGTTAAATCGGGATCAACAAAACGCACCAGCGGTATGTCTTTTGGCAATTTCGGATCTTCAAAAATATGATCTACGCCTGCCCCGGCTGAGAATATAACCCGCAAATCAGGCAGGCTTGCAAGCAAACCCGGTTGCGGTTTCCACACAACCGCATAACGCACCGATGACAGATCAGGGTTGTGATCCTTTTCCTTTTGCCAATGGATCACTCTTTCGTCCGGCATTTCCTTGTGGAATTCGCCAAATTTATTGCGGCCATCAAAATTTATGTCGAGAAGCAGCGCCATACCGGTTGAATTTCCCTGGGTTCTGACCCTAATCGCTGACCACACCGGCCGGCGCGGTTTCGAGGTTAAAGGCCGCTGCCATCAACGCCTTGGTATAATCGGTTTCGGGCCGGTCAAATATCTGCTCTGAAGGCCCCTTCTCCACCACCTTGCCATTGCGCATGACGATAACCTCATTGGCCAGTGCCCGCACAACTTTGAGATCGTGGCTGATAAAAAGATAGGCCAACGAGTGTTTTTTCTGCAAATCGCGCAACAGGTCCACCACCTGCGCCTGAACACTCATATCCAGCGCCGATGTCGGTTCATCGAGCATGATAAATTTCGGTTCCAGCACCATAGCGCGGGCTATAGCCACCCGCTGACGTTGACCACCTGAAAATTCGTGCGGATAACGGTGCCGCGCTTCCGGATCAAGCCCCACCTCCAGCAGTGCCCTGGCAACCAGTTCGTCGCGGGTTTCGGCGCTTTGCCCGGGGCGGTGAATTGTAAGCCCTTCAGCGACAATCTCGGAAATCGACATGCGTGGCGACAGCGAGCCATAGGGGTCCTGAAACACCACCTGCATGGCGCTGCGCAGGGGCCGCATTTCCTTGAACGAATATTCGCCGATATTCTTGCCGACAAACCCGATATTGCCTTCAGACGAAATCAGCCGGGTCAGTGCCAGGCCAAGGGTAGTTTTGCCCGATCCGGATTCGCCAACCACGCCCAATGTCTGGCCTTCTCGCAACACCAGATCAATGCCATCAACTGCTTTCACATGATCGACCGTGCGGCGCAGAAAACCAGCCTTGATGGGAAACCAGACCTTGATTTGTTCGCCCTTCAATACGACCGGCGCACGGGTATCGGTTTTTGGCGGATCGCCCTTTGGTTCCGCCGCGAGCAGATGTTTGGTGTAGTCATGTTGCGGGTTTGTAAAGATTTCCTCGCTCGGGCCGTATTCAACAATCTTGCCATCGGTCATCACACAGACCCGGTCGGCAAATTTTCGCACAACCCCCAGATCGTGGGTGATAAACAACATCGAAAGGCCGCGTTCGCGCTGCAGTTTTTCCAGTAATTCAAGAATTTGCGCCTGCACGGTCACATCAAGGGCAGTCGTCGGCTCATCAGCAATCAGCAATTCCGGCTCATTGGCCAGCGCCATGGCAATCATCACCCGCTGTCGTTGACCGCCGGAAAGCTGATGCGGATAAGCATTAAGACGTTTTTCCGGTTCACGAATGCCAACCTGATTGAGCAATTCGAGGGTGCGTTCACGCGCAGCCAGTTCATCCATATTGCGGTGCAATCGCAAAATTTCACCAATTTGCCGCTCGATTGAGTGTAGCGGGTTAAGTGATGTCATCGGCTCCTGAAAAATCATGGTGATGTCATCACCGCGTACCCGACGCAGATCATCCTCATTGCTGTCAAGCAGGTTTTCACCCTTGAACATTACCCTGCCGGAAGGATGGGCGGCGGATGGATAGGGCAGCAATTTAAGGATCGACAGGGCTGAAACAGATTTACCCGAACCGGATTCACCGACCAGCGCCAGGGTTTCACCCTTGTTGATGTGAAATGAAATTTTATCGACCGCGGTTGAGACTTCTCCAGCCGATGAAAATGTCACTGACAGGTCTTCGACCGCCAGAATCGGCTCGCCATCTTTCACGGTATTGTTGGCAAAGGCGCTCATGCGAAATTTTTCCTTGGATCAAACGCATCGCGCACCGCTTCACCGATGAAAATCAACAATGACAGCATGATTGAGATCACCAGAAAACCCATCAGCCCAAGCCATGGTGCCTGCAGATTGTTTTTGCCCTGTTGCAGCAATTCACCCAGCGATGCAGAGCCGGGCGGCAGACCAAAACCAAGAAAATCCAGCGACGTCAACGTGGTGATTGAACCGCTTAGAATAAAGGGCAGGAATGTCAGCGTTGCCACCATCGCATTGGGCAAGAGATGGCGGAACATGATTGTCGGGTTGGAAACGCCAAGTGCGCGGGCTGCGTTGACGTATTCAAAATTCCGGGCGCGGAGAAATTCCGCCCGCACAATGCCGACAAAACTGACCCACGAAAACAGCAACATGATACCAAGCAATATCCAGAAGCCCTGGGGTAATACCGCAGCAATGATCATCAGCAGATAGAGCACGGGAATAGATGACCAGATTTCAATAAACCGCTGAAACAACAAATCGACCCAGCCACCGAAATAACCCTGAATGGCACCGGCGGAAACTCCAATTACAGCGGAGGCAGCGGTCAGGATCAGACCAAAAAGCACCGATACCCGAAACCCGTAAATCAAGCGTGCGGCCACATCGCGAGCCTGATCGTCGGTTCCGACCCAGTTCCAGTTACCCAGCACACAACGGGCATCGTCAACTCCGTTATCGTATTTTTTGCACCGTTCTTCCTTCGAATACATCCACGATGGTTTGGCCGGAGCGGGCGAAGGGATATCGACATTGGCGGTGCGGTAAGAATAGCGAATGGGCGGCCACAACATCCAGCCATTTGCCTCGATCTCATCAGAAATGACCGGATCGCGATAATCGGTCACCGCATAAAAACCGCCAAATTTTTCTTCCGGATAATCGACGAATACCGGGGCAAGGATTTCACCCTTGTATGAGATCAGGATGGGCCGGTCATTGGCGATGAATTCGGCCAACAGGGCCGCAACAAACAAAAACATGAAAATCCACAACGACCAGTACCCGCGTCGATTGGCTTTGAAACCGGCCCAGCGCCGACGGTTGAGCGGCGAGAGAGCAAACCGGCCTTTTTTTTCCGCCGGTGCAATAACAATCTCATCGGGTGAAATATTGCGGTTCATCGTCAGATATCCCGCCGGTCAAAATCAATGCGCGGATCGACCCATGTGTACATCAGGTCAGAAATCAGCGAGATAATCAAACCCAAAAGGGAAAATATAAACAAGGTGGCAAATACCACCGGATAATCGCGGTTGATGATCGAGGTATAACCGAGCAGGCCAAGCCCATCGAGCGAAAAGATTGCCTCAATCAGCAGGGATCCGGTGAAAAACGCCGAAATAAATGCTCCCGGAAAC
>JALTNS010000171.1:0-2473 GCA_027000565.1 Rhizobiaceae bacterium
CTACCGAAGACATGATCCACAAATTATACGAGGCCGGTGCCGATACTTTTCGCATCAATATGAGCCACACCAGTCATGAAGCCATGCGCGAGCTGGTTTTGCGTATTCGCAATGTCGAAAAAGCTGTCGGCTACCCGATTGGCATTCTGGCCGACCTTCAAGGCCCCAAACACCGGCTTGGAACATTTGCCAACGGGCCGGTGGAAGTTGCTCCCGGTGATGTGGTTGTCTTCGACAATAATCCGGAGCCCGGCGACAAGACCCGGGTTTATCTGCCACATCCTGAAGTGCTCGAAGCACTGGAAGTGGGTCACCGTCTGCTGATTGACGATGGCCGGGTGAGCCTCGTTGTTGAAAGCAAAAAGAAAAATTCGGTCAAGGCCGTGGTGATTGCCGGCACAAAACTTTCAGATCGCAAGGGGGTAAGCCTGCCGGATACGGAACTTGCGACCAGCGCGTTGACAGCCAAAGATCTCGCCGATCTTGATGCCATTCTTCAGGAGGATGTCGACTGGGTCGCCCTGTCATTTGTCCAGCGTTCGGAAGATCTTGCCGAAATTCGAAAGATTTGCCGCGGTCGCGTCGGCGTTCTGGCCAAAGTTGAAAAACCGCAAGCCGTGCACCGGCTTGATGAAATTATTGAACTGGCCGATTGTATTATGGTCGCGCGCGGTGATCTCGGGGTTGAACTGCCTCTGGAAGCCGTACCAGCCATTCAAAAGCAGATTGTCCGCAAATGCCGCCGCGCCGGCAAACCGGTCATCGTGGCGACCCAGATGCTGGAATCGATGATTTCATCACCAGTACCAACAAGAGCCGAGGTTTCCGATGTGGCAACAGCGGTTTATGAAGGTGCCGATGCGGTGATGTTGTCGGCTGAGTCTGCTGCCGGTAAATATCCGGTCGAAGCGGTATCAACCATGAGCGCAATTGCCCGCAATGTGGAAAAAGATCACAACTATCCAGGCATTATTTACGCCCAGCGCCCGGAACCGGAACCAACCGGAGCCGATGCGATTTCACTGGCCGTGCGCCAGATTGCCGAAACTCTGAATTTATCGGCGATTGTTTGTTATACCGCATCCGGCACCACCGGTTATCGTGCCGCCAGAGAGCGGCCCTCAACCCCGGTCCTGGCGCTTTCACCAATTCCTAAAACTGCCCGCCGCCTGACCCTTGTTTGGGGCCTGCATTGTGTGATTACCCCGGATGCCGAAGACCTCGATCAAATGGTCGACAAAGCCTGCCATATCGCATTTGAAGAAGGTTTTGCCAAACCGGGAGACCGGGTCATCATCTCCGCCGGTGTTCCCCTGCGTACACCCGGCTCAACCAATATGCTACGTATTGCCTATGTCAACAGCGACGGCATGGGCGGGATTTGAACCGGGCACCTTCACCCTGATACTTCCTCAATCGCCTCAATGGCGATTTTGTTGGCCGCAAAATCCGGTTTATGGCCAACACCTTTAAGTTCGATCAATCGCGACCCGGCAATGTCGCGCTCCAGCCCCTTTGAATGAATATAGGCCAGCACAATATCATCACTGTCGCCGGTGATGATTACCGTGGGCACCTTGATTTCCTTATAGCGTGGCGACAGCTTTTTGACGTTTTCTTTCAACGCTGTCACATCACGGGCATTCTGGCGAAAGTTTTTAGGGCGCAATACCAGTTCAGCGGCACTTTCCTGATAATAATTTGCAGGCACAGGATCGGGCTTAAAAACGCTGTTAATACCACCTTTCATGCTTAACAATCCGGCAGGCAGGGCCAAAAGTTCGGTAAACAGATAACCGACCAGCGGTCGTGAAGCGACCGGATAATACCATGACACACCGCCCGGCCATGGGTGGGTAGCCGGGGCCAGAAAAACCAGCCCCTGAACCTTTTGCGGATAGTGCACTGCAAAGGCTGCTGTGATTGCGCCACCAAACGAATGACCAATGATTACGGCTTTGGAAATTGATAATTTGTCGAGCAGGCCGGCAATGGCCTTTGCCTGATTGGAAGGATCACTGTATTCCTCACCGCCGCGTTCAGAATATCCATGACCCGGGCGGTCAACAAAGATCATCCGCCCCCTGCCCTTCAGCGATTTTTCGAAGGCCATTTTCTGGTCACGCAAATTGCCACTGGCCCCGTGAATAAAAACCATCGGCGGAAGGTCAGCATTTGCTCCGGCGGGAATATCCACATAATGCAGTTTCAAACCACCAACATCTGCAAACTTGCCGATCGGTGGATACTGGCGCTCAATCGAATAGGCATAAACTTTTGTGAACACAAACAGCCCCGCCACCAGCGCAGCAAAAACCGCCAATACAAAAGAAGTTATCAACATCGGGATTTTCAATTCCATATTCCTGAAATAAATTGGGTTAGACTCTGGGCAAACTTGCAGGGATGAACCGGTTAAATTCCCTTGGCGGCAATTTCTTCTTCCAGTGCAATGACCGCTTTTTGTGCAGAT
>JALTNS010000171.1:2483-5915 GCA_027000565.1 Rhizobiaceae bacterium
TTTCATCGCCGGATAAACCGACAGCACCCGGTACCACGCTGCAAGCGCTTTTTCTTTTTCATCAAATGCCTGAAATATCAGCCCAAGGCCGGAAAGCGCGCCAAAATGGCGTGGCTCGAGAGCCAGAACCCGTTCCACATCGCGCAATGACTTACCATAGTTTTTCATAAAATAATGCAAGGTTGCCCGCTGGTTCCAGCCTTCGGCATAATCAGGTCTTAATGTGGTTATCTGGTCAAGCAGATCTAGTGCCACGCCATATTTTTTCTCGCTCATCGCCTCACGTGCCCACCCGGTGAGCAAATTTATTGATGCGCTGTCAGAACGATACCATTTGGCCCAAATACGCCTTGATAGAGATTCGGCAATCTTTGGCCGCCGCTCTTTTTTCAGTTTGGCAAAAAGATCATCGAGAGTTTCCGGTTTTTGCTTTGCTTGCGGGGTTGTTGCCCCGGCAGGGTTTTGCGCACTTGCATTGCCACCGGCAGCCACCGTCAAGGCGACCAGCACAAATGAATAGGTCAGCAGTTTTTGAACGTGATTCCACATGGCAATGATCGTAACCATTGCGTTAAAAACTTCAAATCAAATATATCGTGAAGTCGCGGGTCGCAGCCGGACTTAGCCCTGACGGGCTTTAAAACGCGGGTTTACTTTATTGATAATGTAAACACGGCCCTTGCGGCGAACCAGACGGTTTGCGCGATGGCGACCCTTGAGAGATTTAAGCGAGTTCTTGATTTTCATCGTATCAGCCTTGATTGCGCCAATTCAGCTCTATGGTTGCAACACCGAACAGAACCGAATTAAAAAAGCGTGCTCCCACGGGCACGCCGAAAATTGTTGCCGCACATATAAAACAAACCCGATGAATGTCAACTGCCGGATTTGGAACCGGGGTGTTAATTTACAGTTTTGACGCCACCGCTGGCGGTGTAATATTTTTTCGGGCTGATTTTGTTTCCCGGTGCGAAATATAGGTTGCAGCGCCAACAATCATCGCTCCACCCAACATCACATAAATATCGAGCGGTTCACCAAATACCACAATACCCAGAATTGTCGCCCAGACAAGTTGCAGAAAGGTAATCGGTTGGGTCACAGAAATTGGCGCCGCCTGTAGTGCCCGGGTAAATGTGTAGTGGCCAAATGTTGCAATAATCGCAACCAGACCGAGCCACAACACTTCACTGAGCGTTGGTGTTTGCCATTGCATGATTGCACCGGGCAACAGTACAATTGTGCAAAATACCGTCAGCATGGCGACAATAACATTGGGTTCAGCATAGGCAGTCAGCCGCTTGGCTGCGAGATAGGACGCCGCAAACAGCGGTGCAGCCGTCATTTGCGCCAATTGCCCGACCGAGATTTCCTGAAATCCCGGCCGCAAGATAATCGCAGCGCCCAAAAGCCCCGCAAGCACCCCCATAATGCGGCGAAAACGCAGTTTTTCACCAAGAAACAGCGCCGCACCCAATGTAATAAAGATGGTCGAGGTATAGCCGATTGCGGTTACTTCGGCGATCGGAATGCGGGCCATCGCATAAAACCACAAGATCACCGCTACACCGTGCGCCAGTCCGCGAAAGGCAAACCCGGCCAACAGCTTGCCGGTCAGCCTGATCCGGAACGCCCGGATAATAATCGGCGCGAGCATGATCAGCCCGATAAAATAACGAATGAAAGCCGCTTCCACCGCAGGCAGGCTGGAGCCGAGATAACGGATAATTCCGGTAAACAGCACAAAACTCAGGCCGGTTAAAACCATCCAGCCAATGCCCTCGAGCGTACGGTCTTTGGGCGCAGATTGAGAAATAGAGTCACTCATGGCGGGTTTGACAAATCGTGGTGATTGGGAGGTTACGAAAAGGAATGGGTGTTTGTATATGATTGCAGAACTTCACCCGCGTCAATGGGGCACCAACCCATATTTTTGGCGCAAAACAAACCGGCCGTTGAGCAATATCGCCGCCAGCCCAAGCGCCAACGCCAGCCCGAACCACAATCCGATACCACCAAAGTTGAGAACAAAAGCAAATGAATAGGCAACCGGCATGCCTACCATCCAGTAACAGAATACGGCGATAAGCATCGGCGTGCGGGCATCCTTAAGACCGCGCAGAACCCCGGTCGCCACCACTTGGGCTGAATCCACCAATTGAAATGCAGCCGCAACAAATACCAGCGGAATAGCGTAGGCAACCACCAGCGCCGTATCAGGCATGGTCTCATCAAGAAATATCCGCACCAGCGGTTCGGGAAATGTCCAAAAAATAATGGCGCCTATCAAGGCGGTGCTTATGGATATGGCAATCACAGAATAGCCGGCCCTTTCCAGGCCCAGCCAATCCTTGCGACCGAGTGCCTTGCCGACTCGCACGGTCGCCACATTGGAGAGTGCCAGCGGGACCATAAATGCAATAGTTGCCAGTTGCAGGGCAATACCGTGGGCCGCAAGCGGCACAGTGCCTATCCATCCCATCATAACCGATGCGCCAATAAACAGGCTAACCTCAGCCAGAATGCCAAAGGAGATCGGCCAGCCAAGACGCAGGATTTCTTTCAATGCGCTCCAGTCGGGCAACCAGATTCGCCTGAAGATATTATAGGCTGCAATCTCGGTGTTTTTTAGCGTGTAGACAAGACTGCCCGACAAGACAACGATCTGTGTCAACAAGGTTCCGACCGCCGCGCCTCGCACCCCCATTTCAGGTGCTCCAAAATTTCCGAACATGAAGGTATAGTTAAATAACGCATTGAAGGTGGCGGTGGCGATCGAAGCCCATAAAACAACCCTTGCAAATTCAAATACGGTAAACAGGGAACGCAGGCAGAAGATCAGCAACAGCGGCAAGGTCGACCACATGGCGATGCGCATATATTGCTCAACAATCTCGGCAACCACATCTTCCTGTCCCAAAAGCAGCATAATATCTCTGGCGAACCACAGCGGAAGCAGCGACAGGATAAAGTAGAATGTCACGGCCCACATGCCCATCCGCACCGAACGCCGCACACCGCGAGTATCACCACTGCCATGAGCGTTGGCGGCAAGCGGGATGATGGCAAAGGCAAGACCGGCGCCAAATATCCACACGACAAAATGCATCTGCGTTGCAAGCACTCCACCGGCCAGCTTTTCAACCCCAAGCCAGCCCAGCATCAATGTGTCGGTGACCCCGATTGCGGAAATGGCCAGTTGTGCACCGACAAGCGGCATGCCAAGCACCCAGGTGGCGCGCAGGTGGCCAGCCCAGGAATTGTCCCGCGGGGGCTGGCCGCTGGCAGGGCGAGCGCTGTCATTCTCCAATTCGGTCAAAAATACCTCAGGGGTTTCGGGTGTGAAATTTGGGCGCGCTGAATATTGCGCATCAATCAACAGACGCTATCTGATCATTTAGAACGGGTCCATCGGTTTTTTTTTGAAATTGT
>JALTNS010000172.1 GCA_027000565.1 Rhizobiaceae bacterium
GCTTATCATCGGGCGCGCGGTGAAGGCCAGCGCACCAGAATGGTTTCGCGCGAGAGGGCCTATCACGGGGTTAATATCGGCGGCACGTCGCTTTCCGGCATGGTTCGCAATCGTGAAACTTTTACGGCACTCATGCCCAATATTGTTTGCATGCGCCATACCTGGAACCCGGATGAGCGATTTGTCAAAGGACAACCGGAAACCGGGGTTGAACTTGCTGACGATTTGAGCCGCATGGTCGAAACATATGGGGCATCTACAATCGGCGCCTGTTTTGTCGAACCCATTGCCGGTTCAACCGGCTGTCTGGTGCCACCCAAAGGTTATCTGGAACGGCTTCGCCAGATTTGCGATGAACACGGAATTCTTCTGGTTTTTGATGAGGTGATCACTGGCTTTGGTCGTCTTGGCCACGCCTTTGCAGCCCAGGCATTTGGTGTAACACCCGACATTATGACCATGGCCAAAGCCCTGACCAATGGTTGCCAGCCAATGGGTGCTGTTGCGGTAAAAGATGGTATTTACGAAACAATTACCAATGCTGCCCCGGAAAATGCGGTCGAGTTTTTTCACGGCTACACCTATTCCGGTCATCCCGCCGCCTGCGCCGCCGGTAATACCACACTCGGGATTTTCGAAGATGATCAGCTGTTTTCAAGGGTGTCCGAGCTGAGCGGCCAATTCCAGGACGCAGTACATGGCATGAAGGACATTGCAGTTGTCCACGATATTCGCAGTTATGGATTACTAGCTGCAGTCGAATTGCGCAAAGCGGGTGTCAAACCCGGCGCACTTGGAGCAGAGGCTCAAAAACGCATGTTCTGGAACGGCTTGCACATCAAGTTCACCGGCGATTCAGGTATTATCGCCCCGGCATTTGTCATGGAAGAAGAGCAGTTTTTCGAACTGGTCGAGAAATTTGGCAACACCTTGAAAGAACTGGCATAGATCAAAGTGACAGAACCGCCCGCAGCACCATCGGGTGTGCGGGCGAAAGTTGCAATGATTCGAATTCTGTTATCGGACAATTTTTATAAGGGTTCGTTTGCGCCCGTTTTTTTTAACCAGTGCATAGAGCTTTTTGGCATTCTTGCGGCTCAAACGGACACAGCCGTGGGAAGCAACTCTGCCAAGTTGTCGCTCCGCATTGGTGCCATGGATTGCGTATCCACCGCGAAAAAATATCGCATTCGGCATCGGTGAATTATAGTATTTCTTCGAGAAATAGCGCTTGTACATACGGGTCGGCCGATAGGTACCCAAGGGAGTGCGATAACCGCGACGGGCCGTGGATACCTTCCAGACATATTTCAGCCGCCCGTTTTGATAAACTTTCATCCGCTGGGATGATAAATCAATTTTTGCAAGAATTCCCGACGAACGAAACCGGCTGTCGGCCAGAGCCGAAGACGTCAGCATTGCAAATATGGTCGCGACAACAATAAATAATCTCATCATGTGCGCCTCCGGGTTCACGTCTTGTGATATTAAAAAACGGGTTTTGGAGCTCTTTCCGCAAGCGATCATGATACAGCCAAACTGCCGGCTGGCATTGTCATAAATCAATTTGCGGCCTTCAAGGACACAGTACAATTCTGCCGGTTTTCCAGCAACGATTGCTCCTTGAAATTTACGACGAACCCTGCAACAGTCAGCCAATTCATCAATCGAAAATTGTTGCAGCTATGAGCGAATTCTTCCCGGCAATAAACCAACCGCTATTTTTGGCAACATATGTGCTTGCCTGTTTTGTCGTCACCATTGTTCCCGGCCCGACCGTTACGGTTATTATTGCCAATTCACTGCGTCAGGGCCCCGGTGCCGGGCTTGCAAATGTACTTGGCACCCAGATCGGCCTGCTGCCAATGATTCTGATCGTAGCCTTTGGTCTTGAAACAATTGTAACTGTGATGGCGGAATCCTTCATTTGGCTGAAATTGGCCGGCGGTGCTTATCTGGTTTACCTTGGATACAAACTACTGCGTTCGGACGGTCGGTTCTCCACTTCATCAAACCAACGCAAATTGACCAGCACACCGGGTTTTGTCTGGCAGGGCTTTGTGGTCATCTGGTCCAATCCCAAAGCGATGTTTTTTCTTGGCGCCTTTATCCCGCAATTTGTCGACCCGACAGGCAACGCGATCAGTCAGACAATCATTTTTGGCGCGATTTTCATGGCAACCACAACAATTTTCGACAGTCTCTATGCGTTAATCGCCGGCAAGGCCGGTAGTTTGCTTTCCCGAAGCCGCGTGCGGTTTGCTGAAGTCACCAGCGGAATATTGTTGATATTTGGCGGCGCATGGCTGGCCCTTTCCGGTCGGCAATAATTGCTTCTGTCTGCCCGTCACCATTTCGGCCCATTTGAAAATTACGGTCCGGTGGATCCAATTTATTCGAGCGAGGTGATGATGAGACTTCCAATTAAACTGGCACTGGTTCTGGCGACAATCGCAACAACAGTGCTTGGCGCAAATTCTGCAATGGCCCACCGGTTTAACACCACAATTGTGCTTGCCGACTCAGACAAAGATTCACCTCTGGGCAAGGATTTCAGCGCCGGATTTATGTTGGCAACGACCGAACAGGACGGGCACCCGGACGAGGAATCTGACGGTCACCTTGGTGGGCTGGATGTTTATGTCACCGTGATCGACCAGAAACAGGGGGCATCAGAACTTGAGCAGATCGTTGCCAGCGGAGAAGCGGGCATTGTGGTTGTTTATGGATCTGAAACGACTTTTCCAACAATTGCAAAAACCGTCGAAGGCAATAATGCTTCCTTGATGCTGCCGGGCAAATCTCCATTTTCTGACCCGAAACTACCGGGCGTTTCGGCATTCATCGAAAACTACACCAAAGCTTACGGCAAAAAACCAACGGCTGTTGCCGCGGATGGCTATAATGCGGCCCGTCGTGTGGATGTGGCAATTCGGATTAACGACAGCGCAGATGACATCGCAGCAATACAGGGCAGTTTTGCAAAAACCGCGGACAATTTCGTTTGGGATAATTATTGATTCGTCAAATTTTTCAATGGATTGCACAATACACGTGAATCAGTTTGGGTGTTCGTCCGGTCAACTTCACCTGTTACATTAACAATTTCGTCAATTGCCCTTTTCATGTAGAATGGCAGCAATGTAAGCAATAGGGATCAGCCCATGTCTGTTCGCCCGGTCAAACGCCTGACACAAGCGCAACCCGCAATAGAGGGGGCTGGTGTACATCTGCACCGGGCATTCGGGTTTCACGATCCAACCATGCTCGACCCGTTTTTGCTGTTTGATGATTTTCGCAATGAAAATCCTGAGGATTACAAACCGGGATTTCCCTGGCACCCGCATCGCGGCATTGAAACCATTACCTATGTACTCTCCGGCACGGTGGATCACGGTGACAGTCTCGGCAATACCGGCACGCTGGGGGCCGGTGACGTGCAATGGATGACCGCCGGTTCCGGTATCATGCATCAGGAAATGCCGAAGGGAAACGCCAGTGGACAAATGCACGGTTTTCAACTGTGGGCCAATCTGCCGTCTTCACTGAAAATGACCGAACCGCGCTATCAGGATATAGGAGCGAGCGAAATTCCCGAAATCATCGATGATGATGGCACAAGGGTGCGGGTGATTGTTGGAGAATTTTGGGGAAAAAATGGGCCGGTCGATGGCGTGGCCGCAGATCCTCAATATCTCGACATTTCGATACCGGCGGGCAAACACAAGACTTTCAAAATAGATACCTACCGAAACACATTTGCCTATATTTTCGAAGGCGAAGGCCGATTTGCGGATGCCTCTGATCCACATGGAATTCTGCTTGAAAAAGAGGTCGCGGGACAGGAATTCAATATTCGTGACCTTTCAGGAAACCGCACTCTTGTCGAGTTTGATACCGGCGATACGGTTACAGTTCAGGCCGGTGAACAAGGCATACGCTTTTTGCTGATTTCAGGTAAACCAATCCGGGAGCCTGTTGCCTGGCACGGACCGATTGTCATGAATACCCGCGAAGAAATCATTCAGGCTGTCAACGACTTGCAAAATGACCGGTTCATTCAGGCTGGCTGAATAGAACCCCATTGGAAGGTGCACATAATGGCAAAATCGGTATCAATTGCGTTTGTTGCTCTTTTCGTGACCGTTTCCTGGGCTTTTGGCGCATATGCCGAATGGCGCACTTACAAAAATACCCGATTTGGATTTGAAATCGCCTACCCGGCTGATTTGTTTCATGAAGGGGAGCCACCTGTAAATGATGATGGGCGAAACTTCGACACAGACGACGGCCGCGCGCAGCTCAAGGCCTGGGCAAGTCTGAACTCACTCGACCAGACACCACGCACATACCTCAACTGGATAAAGAACGAGGTCGGGGTTGTCGATGAGGCGACCTATGAGCGGGTCAAAAATAACTGGATGGTTTTGTCAGGTTATACCGGAGACAATATTTATTACGAGAAAACAATATTCTCCTGCAACGGCGATATATTGAATTCGGTGTCGCTGATTTATCCGGTCGCCCAGCGAAAAATGTTTGACCCGCTGGTTGGCAAAATTACCAAAAGCCTCAAACCCGCGCGCTGTTAATTCATTTCATCTTCAAATGGAATCATTTGGGCACCGCAATTGTGCCACAATAATTTGTTCCCTAAGAGAAACCAATTCGGATCAAAACACCCGTTTCAAAAAGCAACACCTTAGCACAGCTGCACGCGTTACAGAAATTATATCCAGTTCTTCAAAGAGCTTTGATGACGCGGTCGAAAACGGAGTAAAACGCGCGTCAAAAACGTTGAAGAATGTCCAAAGCGCCTGGGTAAAAGACCAGAATGTGCTGGTCAGCGACGGGAAAATTACGGAATACCGGGTGGTGTTGAAGGTAACATTTATCCTCACCGACTGATCCGTCAGCCAACCTGTCGCACGACCTCGCCCATAACCATGGATACCGAGAGTGCCAGGTTTAACGAGCGGGCACCCTCGATCATCGGTATGGTCAGCCGGGCATCAGCCAGATTGTGAACATCATCTGGCAAACCAGCTGATTCCCGGCCAAACAAAATTATGTCGTCTGATTGAAATTCAAATGCCGTATAGGGATTTGCTGCCTTGGTGGTCAGGCAGATCAGGCGGCGATTTTCACCTTTCCGCCATCGCTCGAATGTGGTGAACGATGTGTGGCGGGCAAGGCTTGCAAGCTCAAGATAATCCATTCCCGCCCGCTTGAGGTTTTTGTCATCAAGGCGAAAGCCCGCCGGTTCAATGATGTTTACGTTCAAGCCAAGACAGGCGGCAAACCGCAAAATTGTGCCGGTATTGCCGGGAATGTCGGGCTGATAGAGAGCAATATCCGGTTTCAATGCGGTCAATCCCATTTGTGACAATTACGCAACAGACTGATCTCAATTCAATCAGGTGCGACATTCTGGCTTCTCAATCGCTCCTAATAGCGTTATGAACTGCTTTCACGCAACGTCCAAAGGTGACGCTATGACTGTATTTCTATCAATTTGGCAAATGCCCGCATACGCGGCATAAAACCGACAGTCACCTGCGACCTTCTTTGCGAACAAACTACAAACTTCGCATTTATTTATAAAGCACCATCGCTCTCCGGCTGTCGTCCCCCAAACGGACCACTTTTTCACGGCTGGAATAACGATGTTAAATTCTATTCAAAATTATAAAAACAACAGTAATGCCACTTTGCATATTACAATCGCATTGGTCATCGCCGTTCTTGTGCTGGCGCAGACATTGCTGGTCTATCTGGTTTTGTCGACCCGGCGCCCGCCAATGCTGGAAGCCCGACCGGACACCTGTGGCAAGTTCGAATTGAAACTGCCGAAGCAGCCTGATCCTTGTCTGCCCGCCCGATATACACCCAAATTTGAGGCATAAAATGTTTACCTGGTTTGAAAATCTGATTGAGCCGTTCCCGCAGGAAGAACCCAAACAGCCTCCCAATACGTTGGTTGCCTTCTGCTGGCATTACTCCAAAGCCATCTGGCCAGCCCTGTTGTTATCGTCGATTCTGGGAGCGGTGATTGCGCTGCTGGAAGTCATGTTGTTTGGCTTCCTTGGTAATGTGGTTGGCTGGCTGTCGAGTGCAGACCGAACAACCTTCCTTGCTGATGAAGGTGGGCAACTGATCTACATGAGCGTGATTATGTTAATTGTTTTGCCGGTAATCACCGTCATCTGGGCGCTGGTTTTACATCAAACAGTGTTTGGTAATTATCCGATGATCATCCGCTGGCAGGCCCATCGTTATCTGCTTGGCCAAAGCATGCGGTTTTATCAGGATGAATTTGCCGGACGCATTGCCACCAAGGTCATGCAGGCGGCCCTTGGTGTGCGCGAAACCGTGATGAAAATTCTCGATGTTTTTGTCTACGTTATTGTATATTTCATCGGCGCACTGGTGTTGATTGCATCGCTTGATTTGTGGCTGGCGGTGCCATTTGTGGTCTGGCTCGTTCTCTACAGCCTGTGCCTTTGGTACTTTCTGCCAAAAATGCGCGACATATCCAAAAGGCAAGCCGATGCGCGGTCTTTGATGACCGGGCGGATTGTCGACAGCTACACCAATATCTCGACAGTCAAACTGTTTGCTCATGCAGGCCACGAAATATCCTATGCCCGCTCCAGCATGGAAAAATTTCTTGGCACGGTGCACCCGGCCATGCGGCTTGCCACATTGATGAACATCTCATTGACCATGTTGAACAAACTCTTGCTGTTTTCCGTCGGCGCCGTGGCTATCATCCTGTGGCTGGATAACCAGTCAACTGTTGCAGCGGTTGCGGTTGCGGTTGCTATCGTTACCCGGCTAAACGGCATGTCACACTGGATCATGTGGGAAATGTCCGGGCTGTTTGAAAATATCGGCATGGCGATGGACGGCATGAACACCATCGCCCGTCGGCGCGAGGTTCTTGACCGAAGCGATGCCAAACCCCTGGCCGTCAAACAAGGCTCTATCAGTTTCGATCATGTGAAATTTCACTATGACAAGGTCGGGGCTGTAATTAATGATTTGACGCTCGATATCGCAGCGGGTGAAAAAATCGGGCTGGTTGGGCGCTCGGGTGCGGGCAAAACCACCATCATGAATATTCTGCTGCGCCTGTACGACATCAGCGGTGGCAGAATTCTGATCGACGGCGTTGACATTGCCTCGGCCAGTCAGGATTCGCTTCGTTCGCAGATCGGTGTGGTGACACAGGATACTTCCCTGCTTCACCGCTCGGTTCGTGATAACATCGCCTATGGGCGCACATCCGCCAGCGATGAAGAAGTGATCAGCGCAGCCAGGCGCGCCAATGCCCATGATTTCATTCTGGAACTGGAGGATGCCGAAGGCCGCAAGGGGTATGATGCCCATGTCGGCGAGCGCGGCGTCAAACTTTCAGGTGGTCAGCGCCAGCGCATCGCAATCGCACGGGTGTTTTTGAAGGATGCGCCCATTCTGGTGCTTGATGAGGCAACCTCGGCGCTTGATTCCGAAGTCGAGTCCGCTATTCAGGAAAACCTGCTTGCACTGATGGAAGGCAAAACCGTGATCGCTATTGCTCACCGGCTTTCAACCATTGCGGCGCTCGACCGGCTGATTGTACTGGAAATGGGTGAAATCATTGAAGAAGGCAGCCATGAGGCATTAATTTCCGGTGACGGCCTTTATGCACAGCTTTGGAAACGCCAGTCTGGCGGGTTTATTGATCAGTCGGGTGAGGCCGAACTCAGCGCTGCACAATAATAAACGGTGGAAAAATCGATGATTAGTGCAACATCCGCACCGCAAAATTGCGACAATGTGCCCTTGCGGTGCTAGATGGTCTGGACAAATGGAGGCCAGCGGGCCTAAACAGCATTTCAATGAAGGATAGATTCCTGCATATCAGTGTTGCCGTGCGCATTTTGCCGGTATATACGCCCGGGGTATCTATTTAATCGTCCAATTTTTCTGTGATCGCGAAAGGACAAATTCCCGTGAGCGCAACTGATACGACAGAACCTACACGTCGTGATATATTGTACATCGCCACTGGCGCTGTCGGTGCCGTAGGTGTGGCCTCTTTTGCCTGGCCATTTATTGACCAAATGAACCCCGATGCTTCAACCCGCGCGCTGGCGAAGGTGGAAGTCGACATTTCCTCTGTGGAAACCGGTCGTTCACTGGTTGTGAAATGGCAAGGCAAGCCCATTTTCATTCGCAACCGCACCGAAAAAGAAATCGAAGAAGCCAATGCGGTTTCCCTGGAAGACCTCAAGGACAAGATTGCCCGCAACGAGAATCTGAAAGATTCGTCCGCCGCTGCAACAGACGCCAATCGCGTCGTTTCCGGTAAGGAAAACTGGCTGATCCAGGTCGGCATCTGCACCCATCTCGGTTGCATTCCGCTCGGCGAACAGGGCGATTTCGATGGCTGGTTCTGCCCGTGTCACGGGTCGCACTATGATACCGCAGGCCGTATTCGCAAAGGTCCGGCACCGGAAAACCTTCTTGTACCGCCTTATGAATTTTTATCCGATACGCTCGTGAAAATCGGCTAACGGAACTGACAGGAGAAATCGCATGAGTGGTCATTCCGCTTACGTCCCCAAATCGGGTTTTGGCAAATGGATGGATGCCCGTCTGCCATTGGCCAGACTGGTTTATGACAGCTTTGTCGCCTATCCGGTGCCACGCAACCTCAACAACTGGTACACCTTTGGCGCAATCTTGTCGCTGATGCTGGTGGTGCAATTGCTGACCGGTATTGTGCTCGCCATGAACTATGTTCCCAACACAACAATGGCGTTTGATTCGGTTGAACACATCATGCGCAACGTCAACTATGGCTGGTTGCTGCGGTATATGCATTTCAACGGTGCATCGTTTTTCTTTATTGCGGTCTATATCCATATTTTCCGCGGGTTTTATTATGGTTCCTACAAAAACCCACGGGAGGTTTTGTGGATCCTCGGCGTAATCATTTTCATTCTGATGATGGCCACCGCATTTATGGGTTATGTGCTTCCATGGGGCCAGATGAGCTTCTGGGGCGCCACAGTGATCACCAATTTCTTCACCGCAATTCCGATCGTTGGTGACTCTATCCAGCAGCTATTGCTGGGTGGTGCGGTTGTTGCCAATCCAACACTGAACCGGTTCTTCTCCCTGCATTATCTGTTACCGTTCATGATTGTCGGCGTGGTCATTCTTCATGTCTGGGCACTGCATGTAACCGGTCAAACCAACCCGACCGGGGTCGAGGTGAAATCAGAACAGGACACAGTTCCGTTCACGCCCTATGCAACGATGAAAGACCTGTTGGCAATGACCGTGTTCCTGCTGGTCTTCGCCTATTTCATTTTCTATATGCCAAATTTCCTTGGGGCACCTGAAAACTATGTCCGGGCGGATTCGCTCAAGACACCGTCAGAAATTGTTCCTGAATGGTACTTCCTGCCATTCTACGCAATTCTCAGGGCAATCACCTTTGATATCGGCATTCCGTTCACCGACATTGTTTTGATCAACTCAAAACTTGGTGGTGTCATGGCAATGTTTGGATCACTGCTGATCTTCTTTGTTGTTCCCTGGCTCGATACATCCAAGGTTCGTTCCGCGACATACCGTCCGTTGTTCAAGCAATTCTTCTGGATATTCGTTCTGGTTTGCATCGGGCTTGGATACCTTGGAGCAAAGCCGGCGGAAGGTATCTACACGACACTGGCTCAAATCCTGACATTTTGGTATTTCTTCCACTTTATCGTCATTTTGCCCGTCCTCGGCCTGATCGAAAAACCAAAACCGATCCCTGCAAGCATTACCGAGGCAGTCCTGGCAAAAAACGGCGTGGCCAAGAGCTGAACCGAGAGACATGAAAGTTAACACCATGAAATTCTTAGTTTCCAGAATTGCCGGTATCGCGGTCGCCTTTGGCCTGATCATGTCCGGCACTGCTTTCGCCGCTGAAGACGAAGCACCAACACCTCACTACCCGCTTATCAAGCCTAAAAATGTCGAATGGAGCTTCGGCGGTCCGTTTGGCAAATGGGATATTGGCCAGTTGCAGCGCGGATTGAAAGTTTACACCGAAGTTTGTGCTGCCTGCCATTCCATGAATTTGGTTGCCTACCGCAGCCTGTCGGCTCTTGGCTATTCCAACGACCAGATCAAAGCCTATGCGGCAGAATATGAAGTTACCGATGGTCCTGATGACGAAGGCGAAATGTTTCAACGCCCTGCCATTCCTTCGGATCAGTTTGTAGGCCCCTATCCTAACGTGCAGGCAGCAAAAGCTGCCAACAATGGCGCTGCACCACCGGATTTCTCCCTGTTGGCCAAGTCCCGCGTACCGCTTCGCGGATTCCCATATTACGTGTTTGATGTTTTCACCATGTATGCTGAAAACGGACCGGACTATATCTATTCGCTGTTGACCGGTTATGTTGATGCGCCAGCAAACGTCGAAGTGCCGGAAAACGCCAACTACAATCCATATTTCCTTTCCGGTTCAGCTTTGGCAATGGCCGCACCACTTTCTGATGACGTGGTCGACTATGATGATGGTTCACCACAAACGGTTGATCAATACGCCAAAGATGTGGCGGCATTCATGATGTGGGCAGCGGAGCCTGATCTCGTGTCCCGCAAGGCCATGGGTTTCAAAGTCATGATATTCCTGCTGATCTTTTCCGGGTTGCTCTATTTCACCAAGAAGAGAATTTGGTCTTCGGTCAAACACTGACGATCCGTTTACAACCTCAAAAGGCCTCATGTGTTCCTAACGTGGGGCCTTTTTTATGAAAGCAAGCATTATGGACAAATCCCTGCAAGCGGTTCTTGAAGACTCCATCCGCTCCATCCATAACTATCCAAAAGAAGGTATCGTCTTTAGGGATATTTCCACCCTGCTTGGTCACCCGCGGGCATTTCGCCGCTCTGTTGACGAACTGGTGCACCCGTTTGCCGGGCAGCGCATCGACAAGGTGGCAGGCATTGAAGCGCGCGGATTTATCCTTGGTGGTGCTGTCGCCCATCAGCTTTCATCAGGTTTTGTACCCATCCGTAAAAGAGGCAAACTGCCTCACGATACGGTGCGCATTGCCTATTCGCTTGAATACGGCATCGACGAGATGGAAATGCACCGCGATGCAATCCGCCCGGCTGAAAAAGTTGTGCTGATTGACGATCTGATCGCTACCGGTGGCACCGCTGAAGCTGCGGTTAAACTATTGCAGCAAATTGGCGCTGATGTGGTCGCGGCCTGCTTTGTGATCGATCTGCCAGACCTTGGCGGGCGCAAAAAGATCGAGGATCTCGGCGTTCCCGTCCGCACCCTGATTGAATTCGAGGGCGATTAATCCACCCTTAAAAATACCCCGCCATCAAATTCAAGCACCTTGTCTCCATGCTGATTGAAAGCATCTGTGTGTTTGGCAAGGTGTCCCCAGCCCGGCCTTGAGGCGAGCAATCTTTTACCGGTCACCGTGGTTCGATAGATAACCGTGTCGCCCGCATAGATCGGTTTGCTCCACTTGATATTCTTAACCCCCGGAGACATGCCAAAAACCGGCGCCGGGCCGCTATAACCGGTCTCGCTTTCAAGCAATTTGCGCCCGCGCGTGATATTGAGGTTCATCCACACTGAAAGGCTGTGCCAGCCGGAAGCACACAAACCACCAAATAGAGAATTTTTGGCGGCTTCCTCATCAAGATGAAACGGCTGCGGATCAAACTTGCCGGCAAACCGTTTGATAGCTTCCGCCTCAAACACATGACTGCCAAGTTCAAGCACCAAAGGCGGCTTTATCTGATCATAGAGGCTCATGAGCCGCCCTTTGGCGTCGCGGGGGTGCGTAACCCCATCATGCCGGTGTTTTCAATCACCAGCACCGGCTCTCCGGTTTGATTGACAAGTTCGTGCCTGATCTTGAAAATTCCGATATCCGGCCTTGAGCGCGACACCCGTTTGTCGAGCACCGTTGACGTGCCGGTTAAAACATCCCCAGGCCGCACGGGCTTGAGCCACTTGACCTCGTCAATCCCCGGCGCGCCCTGCGATAGCGAATTGTTCAAATAGGCATCGCACATCATGCGCATGAGTATCGAACAGGTATGCCAGCCGGAAGCAATCAAACCACCTGCCAGGGTCTTTCTTCCCGCCTCCTCGCTGAGATGAAATGGCTGGGGGTCAAACTCCTTGGCGAATTCAATAATTTCTTCCCTGCTGACCGTATAGGGCCCGAGATGCATCGGTTTGCCAATGGAAAAATCTTCAAATGCAATCATCTTGAATATGAACAAACCTAGTGGTGTTTAACGATCAATATGAAATAGGCTGGTACCGCAATATAGGCCACCATCGCAAGCAGCAAAATCGCCCGGACAATCTTTCCCTTAAACCGCCGAAACAGCATTGTGCATAATATAACTGCCATGAAGATTTCAAAAACCAGAAAATAGCGGCCGTAATAATTCGGGTCCCAATAGGAAACAGGCGAAGAAAACCGCCAGTCGCTCAATGGCCAGAAATGTGCATGGCCATCTTTAACATGCAAAAACAGATCACCGGCAGCATGGGTAATTGCCGAAAGGGCAAAGATAATCATAACCACGCCGGTTTTGAGCCATGTGCCGCCAAACCTGGCAATGGCAACACCAATCATGACAATTACCCAGTAGACAACAAATGAATGCAGGGCATCGGACCAGGTGCGCCATGGTGGATTATAATACCAGTTAACCCACACCTCCAGTTCAGGTGCGCCGATAATTTTCGACCAGATGAACATGGTGAATATCGACGCATCGGGTATAAATCCGCCAATAATTGCAGCCGCATTGCGGGCCTTGGTACCAACCCCTGAACGGGTGAACAGGGCACTGGCAATCAGCACATGGGATTGTGTATTCATGCCAATTGATAACACTGGTCTGGGTTGAAAATAAACAAATTAAGTGTGAACGGCAGTATCAACTACCATTCAACATCAGGTATTGAATTTGAACAACATGATATCACCGTCCTTGACGAGATACTCCTTGCCCTCATCACGGGCTTTACCGGCTTCTTTCGCCGCAGTTTCACCACCCAGATTAACATAATCATCATAGGCAATGGTTTGCGCGCGAATAAAACCCCGCTCAAAATCCGTATGAATTACGCCCGCAGCCTGTGGCGCCTTGGTTCCGCGGGTAACGGTCCACGCCCGGGTTTCTTTTGGCCCGGCGGTGAAATATGTGATGAGATCAAGAAGCTCATACCCGGCGCTGATCAACCGGTCGAGGCCGGATTCACTCAAGCCGTTCATTTCAAGGTATTCGCCTTGCTCATCTTCCGGCATCTGGGCAATTTCTTCTTCGATAGCCGCTGAAATCACCACCGTACCACAGCCGTTTTCAGCGGCCATCTTTTTCACAGCATCGGAAAATTCATTGCCTTCAGCGGCATGTTCCTCATCCACATTGCAAACATATAAAACCGGTTTGGATGTCAAAAGATTCAACGATTGTAAAATCCGGTCATCTTCGGGTGCCAGATCGAGCAACCTTGTAGGCTTGCCATCTTGCAATATGTTCAGCGCAGCTTCCATCACCGGCAGAATTTCCTGCGATTCCTTATCCTTGGCGGTTGCCTTTTTGCGAATGGGGTCAATCCGTCTTTCCAGGCTTTCAAGGTCGGCCAGCATCAGTTCTGTTTCGATTGTTTCCGCATCGGCAACCGGGTCAATCTTATCTTCAACATGGGTAATGTCACCGTCTTCAAAACAACGCAGCACATGGGCAATTGCGTCGGTTTCACGAATATTGGCGAGAAACTGATTGCCCAACCCTTCCCCTTTGGAGGCACCACGAACAAGACCGGCAATATCCACAAAAGTCAGCCGCGTCGGTATCAATTGTTTGGAACCGGCGATCGCGGCAATTTTTGCCATGCGCGGATCTGGAACTCCAACATCGCCGGTATTGGGTTCAATGGTGCAAAACGGATAATTGGCTGCCTGAGCCGCCGCCGTGCGTGTTAGTGCATTAAACAGCGTTGATTTCCCGACATTCGGCAAGCCGACAATTCCACATTTAAATCCCATGAGTTCCTACCTGTAAATCGATCAACAGCTGAATATAAACCCGGCAGGTTTGCTATTCCTTGCCCTTGAATATTTTTTTCAACATATCGGCCATTGGCCCGGACTTGGGCAATTCCGGCACATTTGTTGGCCTTGCCTGTCTGACATGGCTTTGTTTTTTTTGTTTTTTGGGTCTTTCTGCATCATCGGGTGCAAGCGCCATATGAACCTTGTTTGCAAATGACGAATCTTCGCCATTAGCCAGCAACGAGACATTTTCTGCAACAGTTGCCAGAAGTGGTTCCAGCCAGTCATGGTCTTTTTTGGCAAAATCCCCAAGCACATGACCGGTCACCCGCGCCTTGTCTCCAGGATGCCCGATGCCAAGCCGCATGCGGCGAAAATCCTTGCCAATATGCGCATCTATCGAGCGAATGCCATTATGACCACCAGTACCACCGCCCTTTTTCATCCTCAATTTTCCCGGAGGCAAATCAAGTTCGTCGTAAATTACCACCACATCTTCCGGAGCAATTTTGTAAAACCGCACCGCCTCGCCAACCGAACGACCGGATTCATTCATATAGGTCGAGGGTTTTAGCAGCAGGGTTTTTTCACCACCGAGCATACCTTCGGCGCACTCGCCCTGAAACCGCGAACGCCAGGGAGAAAAATTATGGCGGCGATGTATCTCATCCGCCGCCATAAAGCCGATATTATGCCGATGTCCGGCATATTTGGGTCCTGGATTGCCAAGCCCGGCAATAATCAGCATGGCTTGTTCCTTTCCAAAAGATCGAGGTCAACAACCCCGATCTCGAAACGGCTGTTAGTCGCTGGTTTCACCGTCTTCAGCAGGAGCCTCGCCAATGACTTCAACATCACCAACATCGACTTCATCTTCCTCGTCTTCATCAGACTTCAGACCAGCTGGAGAAGCAATCGTTGCAATAGTGAAATCACGGTCAGTAATTGTCGGCTCAACACCTTCCGGCAACGAGGTTGCAGAAATATTGATTGAATCACCAAGTTCGAATACTTCCAGATCGACCACCAGCGCATCAGGAATTGAATCAGCCGGGCTGTTGCATTCCACAGTATGGCGAACGATGTTCAACACACCGCCAACCTTCAGGCCGGGGCATGTTTCTTCATTGATGAAGGATACCGGAATTTCAACGGTCACGATGGTTTTTCTTGAAACCCGCAAAAAATCCACATGAAGCGGAAAATCACGAACCACATCGAGCTGATAGTCTTTTGGCAGCACACGATGTTTTTCACCATCCACATCAATGGTCAAAATCGAGGTCATAAATCCACCGCTGTGAATACGCAGATTCACTTCCTTGTAGGGAAGTGCGATAGAAAGAGGGGGTTTCTTGTCACCGTAAATTACGGCTGGCACCATTTTGTTGCGTCGCAGTTCCCGAGCGGCCCCCTTGCCGACCCGATCTCGCGCCTGTGCCATGAGATCTGAATTGTCACTCATAATTTGCTCCTAAAGCATTGTCAGAGGTTGTCTGATTGAAACACGCATCGAATTGGTGATACAAACAAACTTAAGGCCGCGCTCAGGTTTGATGCGGCCCTAAAACCATGTTCCCTCCAGGGGTGTCGACATGGCTGGCCGCTGTATAGAGGACACTTTCAGTTTCGGCAAGTGCCCGACGCCGCTTTTCAATCAATCAAACAGGCTTGATACAGACTTTTCAAGCGCTGTGCGGCGGATCGCTTCGCCAATCAGATTGGATATCGTCACCACACGTATGTTGGCGGTAGATTGAACCGAATTGGTTGCCTGAATTGAATCAGTGATTACCAGTTCTTTTAGTCGCGAATTGGCAATCCGGGTTACCGCGCCGCTGGATAATACCCCATGGGTGATATAGGCGGTAACACTGGTCGCTCCCTTGGCCAGAAGCGCATCAGCGGCATTGCAAAGGGTGCCGCCTGAATCGATAATATCATCGACCAATATGCAATCCTTACCGGACACGTCACCGATCACATTCATGACTTCGGACTCGCCCGGTTTATCACGACGTTTGTCAACAATCGCCAATTGGGTTTCCAGCCGCTTGGCCAGCGCCCGCGCCCGCACAACACCGCCGACATCGGGCGAAACAACTGTCACGTTGTCGGTGTTGTAATGTTGCTTGATATCCCGGCCGAAAACCGGAACCGCAAACAGGTTGTCAGTGGGTATATCAAAAAACCCCTGGATTTGCCCGGCATGAAGATCAAGCGTCAGCACCCGGTCGGCACCCGCCTTGGTGATGATATTGGCCACCAGCTTGGCCGAAATCGGTGTGCGGGGCCCGGGCTTGCGATCCTGACGGGCATAGCCGAAATAGGGAAGCACCGCGGTAATGCGCCGCGCTGAGGAACGTTTCATCGCATCGATCATGATCAACAGTTCCATCAGGTGATCATTGGCCGGATAGGAGGTTGATTGCAGAACAAAAATGTCTTCACCGCGGACATTTTCGTGCAGTTCGACAAAAATCTCCTCATCGGCAAATCGTTTTACAACGGATTTTCCGAGCGGCGTGTTGAGGTAAAATGCAATTTGTTCAGCGAGAACGCGATTGGAATTGCCGGAAAACAGTTTCATTTAGGCTCACCGTCGCGCTTGCTCAAGGAATTGAATGTGGTGCGATTGCCGGTGTTCTATCAACGGATAATCGATTGTGCAAAACTCCATTACAAAATATTCAGGTTTTCAACCGAAATCAGGCTCACGCACCCTTGCGTTTTACCCAGGTTGCGAAACTTCCCATCGTCCGGCTGGCGATGCGTTGCATCGTTTGATCGGAAACCCCTTGCCATGGATCTTTTTTGGCACCGCTTTGCTGTTCAAACCCGTTGATCCGGTATAACCGTTTGCCGGAACGATCAAGCACGTCCCAATAAAATGTGACTGTTGTTCGTGAACCTTCATTCAGCGCCGACATATAGCCCTTGAGCTGATATTTTGCTGCCTGGCCGCCAACACTGGCAACACCAATATTATTCCGCTTGGATGAAGTGCCCAAAGCCTTCGACAGCGATGCAACCGCTGACTGCGGTGCACCGGTGATCGGCAGGAAACCGACATTGGCGATAACCGGAACTGCCGGTTGTTGCGCGGCAACTCCAGAAGCGGCTGCCGCTGAAGGTTGCGGCTCGCCAGATGTCGCAGCCAGCGCCGATTGCGTTGTTGCATCACCGGTTTCAGTTGATGCCGTTGCCGAGGACTTGGCCGGTTCGACCCCGACCCCCAGTGATTGCTGGTTTGCGGTGGTGCACCCGGCGACCACAACCAAAAAACCAAGGACGGCCAGTTTTATTAAATTTCCCGAATTGTTAGATGTCAAAGTGTCCACACTTCTGAAGGGGATTGTTGCCAACATTCTGATTTGTTTTTTGGATAGCCGTTATCGAACGATCAAGTCAAGATCATGCCGGGAAAGTGGTGTCGCACTTTGGTCTGTGGTGATGAAGGATCGACCGAGAGTCATTGCGGTCTCACTGTCGCTATCAAAAATAATCATATGGGCAAACAGCACCATATCTGGCTCAACCGGCTGTGGATTGCCTTTGAAAAACATCGGGCCATCCATCCATGAAGGCGCAAATCGCGCGCCCAATCCGTAACCACAGGCATTGAGCCGGTGGTCTGAAAGTCCTGCATCATCCATCACCCTTGCGTGAGCCTCATAGAGATCACCGAAGGTTGACCCCTGCACCATCGCCTCCTGCACCGCAGTCAGCGCTGCACGCGCGGCATCTGAAAGTTCTTCATGTCTGGGCCGCGGTTTGCCAATCACCAATGTTTGCATCATCGCCGCATGATAATGCGCATAGGCACCTGACCATTCGATGGTCAATTGATCATTGGCGGACAAATTGCGCCGACCGGATTTATTGCGGCACAAAAGTGCATCAATGCCTGAGCCAAGTATGAATTCATTACCCGGGCAGTCGCCACCACCGGAATAATTGGCATGGTGCATCGCGGCCAGAATATCACCTTCAAACGCACCGGCTTTTGTGGTGGAAATCGCCGCATCCAGCACATCATCGCTCAAAATTGCGGCTTTGCGGACCAATTCAAGTTCGGCCTCACTTTTAATCATCCGTAATTGCGGAATTAAACTGGAAGCATCCTCAAGTCGGGCAAAATCTGCAAGCCCCGCATCCACCGCCCGGCCATTAAAAGCGGTTAGTCCATGGGTGTTGTATTCAACCCCCAATCGCCCGCCGGCAAGGCCCAAATCGCCGAGCAGGCTTTTTAGATCATTAACCGGCTTTGCCGCACCGTCATCGCGCCAGATTCTGATATTTTCGAGTATCGAGGTATGTTTTGCCTGCCGCAAATCAGCAGAACGGGTCAGCAGCACCATTTCTCCGTTTCTTTTGACCACAAGCGACTGAAAAAAACAAAACCCGAATGTATCGTATCCGGTGAGCCAGAACATGCTTTCCTGCGCAAACAACAACATGGCATCAAGCTTCTGTTCACTCATTTTCGACTTTACCTGTTCCAGCCGGTTGGCAAACTCGTCACGGGAGAAATGAAGCATGGGAAACTCCTCTTAGCGCAACATTATTGCGGATATCTGGCGACCATAATCAGGTTCGTTTTTATGTACGGACCGGCGATAGGAATAAAATTGTGTTTCATCCTGATAGGTGCAATTGCCCAGCAGACCGGCCTTGACCCCGGCATTTTGCAGACGGTCAAAAACAAATGTCGCAAGATCAAACATATGGTGGTCCGGCTTTTGAGACGGGTAAAAATATTTTTCATTGGCCGGATCAGCGCTGATAAATTTTGCCCTGTATTCAGGGCCAACCTCATAGTTTTTCTGGCTTATACACGGGCCGAGCGTGGCAACAATATTTCCCCGTTCTGCCCCAAGGTCTATCATCGCGGAGATCGTATTTTCAAGAACGCCAAATAGTGCCCCTTTCCAGCCCGCGTGGGCCGCACCGATAACACCGGCATCAGCATCGGCAAACAATACCGGCCCGCAATCCGCGGTCAATATGCCGATCACAAGGCCTTTGCTCTTGCTGACAATTCCATCGGCCCTGGGCCGGTTTTCCCGCCACGGCCTGTCGGCAATTGCCACATCGGCGGAATGAACCTGGCTGACGGTTGCAAGTTGACCCGGTTTTGCCCCTATCGCCTGACAAACCATTTCGCGATTTTTGGCAACCCGGTCCGCATCATCATCCGAACCCAGTCCGACATTCAGCGAAGCATAGAGCGCACTGGATGTACCGCCATTCCGGGTAAAAAATCCATGGGCGATACGGGAGGCATGGCCAGCCAAAGTTTCACACTGGAGAGATTGCGCCATCGGCATCACGTACATTTCCAATCATAGATCATTAAATTACGATGCTGATTAAACCGCAATGTGTCAAACGCCAATTCCGTTCGAAAATCCGACCAGTTCAACACCGTCGTTGGCAATGCCCATTACTTTGAACAATTCACCCATTTGATCACCTGCGGCCAACCGTTCAACAGCCTCTTCAATATTCTTTTGTTCCAAAGCCGACTTGCCCTGTCCCAGTGCTCCTGCCCGTTCAAGCAGTCCCAGCTCAAGCAAAAATTGAGACTGGCTTGTGGTTGCGATATTCAAATCAGCGATGTTTTCTATCGATTTGCATAGCGCCGAAAAATCCACATGACTGGTGAGGTCTGCCTCGCCAGGAGCAAACAGGGGATCGCAATATTGATGTGATTTTACAGCTTGAAACGTATCGCCATAACCCGGTTTCAAATGGCCATAGTCGATCATCAATGCGGCCCCGCCATTGTCCTTGATATGCTGCGCCACAAAACCGGTGAAACTTTCCCGCGCTGATGAATTTTCGAAGATCGTTCCTTCCACCTGGCTTTGGTGATCTTTCGGCAAGGCATCCGGGGCCAGCATTCCCGGCCCGATGTCAAAACCAATTCCTCCATCAACCGGTGCAACAACCCGTTCGTGCCAATTTTCGCCGACCTTGACATACTGGCGAAATGGAAGTGCATCAAGAAACTCGTTGCCAACAATTATGACTGGCCCGGAAGTAATTTCCTGGATATTATCGCACCAGCCAATCTGATCCGAATAGTCTGCAAGCGCTGCCTTTTGGACCTGTCGCAAAGGTTGGCTGATCTCGATCAGCTGCACGTTTACCTGCTCAACAAACTTCACATCGACCGCCGCCGAACGCAGCAAATCCGCCATTAATGTGCCGCGGCCCGGCCCGGCTTCAACCAGATTAAACCGGTCGGGCGATCCCATATTGCGCCACATGGCAACGCACCAGATGCCGATCAATTCGCCAAACATCTGGCTGACCTCGGGCGCGGTAATAAAATCACCATTTTGGCCAAT